>CALKTZ010001065.1 GCA_937997355.1 uncultured Planctomycetales bacterium
CGGACGGGTTTGGTGGATCAATCCATCATGTCCATGACCTCGGTCCCGGCGGCGCCCGGACGCCACGACTCTTCCGGCCCCTTGTTCGTCATGGGGAGCTCGATGGTGAAGGTCGAGCCTTGGCCCACCACGGACTCGACGACGATCTTGCCGCCATGCTCCCGGACGATTTTTTGCGACACCGGGAGGCCGAGGCCGGTGCCTCGCGACCCCTTGGACGACGCAAAAATCTGGAAGATCGAGGGGATCTTCGATTCCTCGATCCCGACGCCATTGTCTCGGATGCAAATCCTTGCCGTGGAGGTATGATCGTCCCAATTCGTGGCGACCGAGACCTGGGCTTCTGGCTCCCCCTCGCTCGCGTCGATGGCGTCGGTGAGGATGTTCAGGATGGCCCGGTGGATCCCCTCCGGGTCGATCATGATCTTGGGCATGCCCTTCGCGGGGGTCCAATTCAGTCGGACTCCGAGCTCCTTCGCCCGGGACTCCATCAATTCCACCACTTCGCCGACCGTCTCGTTGAGATCAGCCCGTTCGAGGCTCGGCTCGCGATCCTTGGAGAAGGAGAGCATATCCATCACGAGGTTGTAGATCCTCGTCTGGTTCTTGTCGACGATCGTCCAACCTCGGCGGACGATGGCCTCGTCTTTCTCCTTCAGGCCCAGCTCGATGAGCGAGCTCCCGCCGTTCATCCCCTGGAGGATGTTCTTGATGTGATGAGAAAGGGTGGCGATCGTCTGGCCGACGGCGGCGAGCCGTTCCGCCTCGATCTTGTCGTTGTAGAACTGCGTGTTCTCGATCGCCATTCCGGCCTGGTGGCCGATCGCCACCATGAGCATGAGCTGGTCCTGGCTGAAACGCCCGCGCTGGACCGATCGCCCCGTCGAGATCGTCGAGATGCCGCTGCCGGCCTGGACGTCGGCGTAGATGACCCCCAGGGTCAGATGACGCCCCTGGATGGGGACGCAGATCGCCTCGCGGATGCCGTTGTCGACGATCGACTCCCCCGGGCTGAACCGCTTGTCCGACGGCGCGTCGCTCGTGATCACGCCTTCGCCTTTCCCGAGGACGTAGTCGATGATCGTCCTCGAGATCGGGATTCGCTCGTCGGAGCGCGCCTCGACCCGCCATCGCACGGCCTTCGGGACGAGCTGTTCCGACGCATCGGTCATCAGGATCGCGCCCCGATCCGCGCCGATCGACTCGAACACGAGCTCGAGGATCTGAGGCAGGAGGGTGTCGATCTCCAGGACGTGGCTGATCGCCTGGGTCGCCCGATACATCACCGAGAGATTGAGCAACCGCTCGCGGAGCCAACCTGCCGCCGCCTCGGGTGCCTGGAGGACGCGCGAGCCCTCGCCCGAGGGGATGCTTCGGAGGATCGCCGAGCGATCGTCGGGGCTGCTTCGGCTCAGGAGGTCGACGCGGGTGGTCAGGTCGCCGTCCCGGCTTCCGGGGGGGCCTCCCGCGTTGAAGAGGAGTACGGTCTGGCCGAGCTGGACCCGGTCCCCGGTCTGCAACGACGCCTGCTGGACGAGCTGACCATTGACGAAGGTGCCGTTGGACGAGCCCAGGTCGATGATCCGATAACCCTCGTCGCTCAGCCGCAGTTCGGCGTGTCGGCGGGAAACTTCGGTATCATTGAGCCGCGCCGCGCCCGCGCCCTCCTGCCGGCCGATGGCCAGCGGAGCGGCCGTGAGCTCGAACCGCTTACCTTGGTCGGCCCCTTGAATGACGAACAAGGAGGCCACGAGGTTTCTCCCCTCTCGGCTCGTTTGGGATGGAACCGGCAACTTCAACGAATCGTACACTTCAGGTCCAGGACCTTGAAGTTTAGGCTAACCCACGGCCTGTGCCGAGTCAACCAGGTCGGAGCATGCCGCGGAGAGACCGCTCGGCCTCCGAATCCTGCCGAAGCGGTCATCCTCCGTTCTCGAAAAGTTGAGTCAAACATCCAAGGAATGATGAGCGATCCCCGCCATCAGCCGGCATGGACCGTCGATGTTTTCTTCCTCCGACGTCCCTGGACGCTCTCGGGAAACAGGGATCGCTGATCGAGGGACTCATCCGACAGGAAGGGCATCGGCTGGTAGTCGGATTCGAGGTGGAGGTGTGAGTGGGCCTTGACCTCGGCTTCGAGCGGCTTCGAGACCCAGAGGTGTTCGAGTTCCAGCGTGTTGGGGATCACCACGATCCGAGCCTCGGCCGGATCGAGCCGCCAGCAGGTGTCGATCGCCTGGGCGATCACGTCGCGGTCGGTCGGCAAGGTGATTGGAATCCGCGCCCGCTCCAGGAAGCAGGACGTGAGCACGTTGATCCGGAACGACTCCGGGTCCATCTTGGAAATGATTCGCTCCGTCGCCAGGTCGGCGAATCCGACCCCCACGATGTTGCCGTGGCTCTCCTCGGAGACATCCAGGACGATCAGCCGGGTGACCTGGGGCCGGTCGAAGTCGGGCTGGGTCTCGACCATCAAACGGCCGATGACGTTCGGGTCCATCCCGGCCCCCGAGTAATTCTTGCCGATCTCGCCGACGATCAGCACGTCCACCTGGTCGAATGGGATGCGCCCCATCAAGGCCCTCGCCTTGTCGAGGAGCTTCGGCTCGACGTCGAAGATGGCCTCGGGCTCGATCGGGACGATTTCCGCGGTGACATCCTTGGCATTTTCGAGGATCGCCAGGCCGAGCGCGAATTTGGTGTTCTTGATCAGGAACCGGCCGACGTCGGGCAAGACCTCCGTCATCCCGCGAAGCCCGAGCTTGTGGACCTGGGTGGCGCCCTCGCGCTTGCCGAGGCCGATCACCAGCATCTTGAGGACCCCCGACTCGTGATCGGAGCGGAAGTCGGTATGCGGCTTGATCCGGTTCAGGAGCACGATCCCGTCGGCGCCGTGAGCATTGCGATCGAAGTAGATCGGCAGGCCGACGCAGTTCGTCCCGAGCACGACCGTATCCATGTCGGTCTTGATCGGGACCCCCATCGCCGCTTCCGTGACGCCATAATCCGCCAGGAGCGCCCGCTGGCCGTCGGCCGTGGCGCCTCCGTGACTCCCCATCGCACCCACGATGAAGGGGCGGTATCCCATCTCCTTGAGGGTATCCGCCACGGCCTTCGCCATCGCCGCGATTCCGCGGATTCCCCGGCTGCCGACCCCGATCGCGATGCTGCCCCCCGCCGGGACCCGTTCCCGGATTCGACTCTCCCGGATCGCCTTCTTGATGACTTCGGGAGCATCGTCGAGGGTCGGCTGCGGGATCGTTTGGCTAATTCGAGCGAGCGGTGGAAACAACATCGCGGAGGCTTTCATAGAACGAGCGGCCGGGTTCCGTCAGGTCCGTTTCAGGCTTCAAAACCACTCTAAAAGACCCTCGCCGACGCGTCAATCGAACCGCTTCCAATCCCTGCCGGGTTCGTGACCTCGGCAAGAAAACTCATCGCGGCCGAATTGTTCCGTGTCGACTCCCGTAAACGACGCGATCCCGAACCCGGCGAATGGCCGGGTTCGGGATCGCGATGAATTCAGGCTCGGGATGGATGGTCAGATTTCTTGACCAAGAAACTCACCAGAAGTAAGGACGGTAACCCGGACCGAAGGCGGGCGCATAGACGCCGAACGGCGGGGCTACAACCCGGTTCACCCCGACACCAGGAACCACCCCGACCGGGAACGTCGAGTATCCGGGAGAGCCGTAAACATAGCCCGGCGTCGCGAATCCTCGACGCCACATCCCGACCCCATAAGGTCCGGGAAGGACACTATAGGCCGGATAATTGACCCCGTACGCGGCACCCGGGAAGGCCGAGAACGTCGTATAGGTGCGGGGCACGCCGAAACTCGCGTAGCCGTAACTCGTCCCGTAGTACCCGGGAGCCGCGAAGTAGTTCGTCATTCGATAGGGGGCGACGACGGGACCGCCGACAATCACCTGCGCCTTCGCCTGGGTACTACTCATCGGGTCCGATAACCCGAGGGTCAAACCGAGGAGGAGCCAAATCGCCTGCTTCAAGATCCGTTTCATCGTATCCCCATTCCCGTGATCGATGGACATTGGAGGAAGTTTCGTGCCGACCGCTCACTCGACGATCGGCCAGCCCTTCCAGAAATCGCCGAAGACCTCGGTCCCGTAACCCGATAGTCCGTAACCATATCCGTAAGGATTCGCCGGGGAGGTGTTGATGGGTCGCATGCCGGGATCCCAATCGAGCGAACCGCGAGGGATTCGATACAAGGGGGTCGCGCCCGTCGTGGAAGTGCCCGCGCGAGTCGGACGTTTCGCGGTGCTCCCCTTTGTCGTAGTACGCTTCGTCGCGGCCTTGGTTCGGTTCAAGGTTCGCTTCGGGGCGTTGACTTCGGGCGTTTCGGGCTCTTCCTCGATCACATCGTTCGTGGGCGAACCCTTGACGAAACGCCCCATCAGGGGCATGCCGAAGCGGTCGGTGACGCCATTCAGATCATCCACGCTCAAGGGAACCGGCAATACCAGGGAGATATCCCCATCCGGATCGACGGCCGGCGGACGCACCCCCATGAAGAAACCGGGCACGCCAATGCCGGCTCCACCCACGGCCGCGCCCGCCACCGCCCCCTGAGCCCGCGCGGCGGACGCACCCGTGAACACGATTAGACCAAAAACAAATACAACCTTCAGGCGGTGTATCATTGTTCTGAGCTCCGAATCGCGATGGAATCAATCGTCAATCGCTTCGATTCATCATCGATTTGATTTCACCACGGCTCCTCTAGTCTACTACGCTCGTTCATTCGGGGTGACGTGCAATTTCCATGACGGTTGCAACTTTCGAAGAAAATTTCTCATGCCTTGATTTTGGGTGACCAAAAATTTGTTTTGTAATCTTCCAGAAATGAAATTGCTGTCAGCAAAAATGGCCGATTACAATGGCGTGGCATCGCGAACGAGCCTTGGGAGCGCATCGGGCCGGGAGATCGCACTCACGGCAATCGTCCATTTTGGATGTCGGATCACAGAATAGGGGATCGCATGTCGCGGAATGGGAATTCGCCAACGGATCGGCGTTCGCTGGAAGAGGTGCACGGAACGATTCCCATCCCGAGCGGAGAGGGGAGACGCAATCAGTTGCGTCGCCTGTTCACCTTCCTGGGGCCGGCGTATCTGGTGAGCGTCGGCTACATGGACCCGGGCAACTGGGCGACGGACCTGGAGGGGGGGGCGCGATTCGGCTATGCCCTGATCTGGGTCTTGTTGATGTCGAATCTCATGGCGGTCTTGTTGCAAACCCTGTCCGCCAGATTGGGTGTAGTGACCGGGCACGACCTGGCGCAAGGATGTCGCGCCGAGTATTCGCCGATGGTCAACGGCGTTTTATGGATACTGGCCGAGATCGCCATCGCGGCGACTGACCTCGCCGAGATCCTGGGGACCATCATCGCCCTGAAGCTCCTGTTCGGGCTCCCGCTCTTGTGGGGATGCCTGATCACGGCCTTCGACACCTTCATCCTCCTCTATCTCCAGCGATGGGGGATGCGGCAGATGGAGGCGGTGATCCTGGTCCTGGTGGCAACGATTGGGACCTGCTTCCTCCTCCAGGTCTTCATGGCGCGTCCGGAGCCCGCCGCGATGTTGGCGGGCTTGCGTCCGACGTTCCCCCCCGGGGCGCTCTTCGTGGCGATCGGCATCCTCGGGGCCACGGTCATGCCCCACAACCTTTATCTGCACTCCGCCGTCGTGCAGTCTCGACGCATCGGCGAGGATGAAGCAAGCAAGGCTTCGGCATGCTTCTTCTACCTGATCGATTCGGCGGTCGCGCTCAATGTGGCCTTCCTGGTCAATGCGGCGATCCTGATCGTGAGCGCCGCGGTCTTCCACGGGAAGGTCGAGGTCACGAGCATCGAACAGGCTCACGAACTGCTCCCGTCATTTCTCGGGCAGGCGGCCCCGATCCTGTTCGGCATCGCGCTGCTTTGTGCCGGCCAGAGCTCGACCCTGACCGGGACCCTGGCCGGGCAGATCGTGATGGAGGGGTATCTTCATCTGAAGATCGCTCCCTGGCTCCGACGGCTGATCACCCGCGCCATCGCGTTGATCCCGGCGGTGGTCGTCATCTCGCTAGCGGGCGAGGATTCGACGCAGCAGTTGCTCGTGCTCAGCCAGGTCATCCTGAGTTTGCAACTCGCGTTCGCGGTCATCCCGCTGATCCAGTTCACGTCGAATCGCCTGAACATGGGGGTGTTCGCGACCCCCTGGTGGGGGCAGTTGCTGGCCTGGGGCGTGGCGCTGATCATCGTCGGGCTCAACGGCAGCCTCGTCTTCGATCAGATGACGAGCTGGATCGAGCAGGCTCGGAGTTCCGGGGTGAGTCTCGGGCCGATTCCTTTGAGTTGGCTGGTTGCGGCGGCCCTGTACGGCCTGGCGGCGGCAACCTCGCTCCTGCTGATCTGGATCACCATCAAGCCGCTCGTCAGGCCGTCTCCGCCGTGGGTTCCCGCGCCGAGCGTCAAGCTGAACCTGGGCTATGCGCTGCAAACTCGCCAACCCTCCAGGATCGGCGTGGCCCTGGAACACAATCCGTCGGACGCCGAGATTCTCCGGCAGGCCCTGGCGCTGGTGCGGGTGGACCGGAAGGCGAGTGAGTTCGTCCTCCTGCACGTCGTGGATACTCCGATCACCCGATTTCTCGGCGACGAGACGGCCGATCGCGAAACCGACGCCGACGAGCGCTATCTGGAGGATCTCGCGCGGAGTCTGCGGGAGCAGGGGTATCGGGTCCGGTTCAAGCTGCTATATGGTCCCGACCCGGCCGGGCAGCTCGTGGCCCAGATCAAGCAAGAGCCCGTGGACCTCCTGGTCGTGGGATCGCACGGTCATGGACTGGTTCGCGACATCCTCTATGGCCAGACGGTCGACCGCGTCCGGCATCATCTCGATATTCCGATGCTCATCGCCCGACCCGGGCGGACCTCCCCGGGCGCGGACGAGCCCTCGCCCGCGGCCAACCCGCCGGATCACGATCGCGATTCCTGATCCGCGATTCCTCGCGCGTGGTTTGGGAATCCATCGGGTTGGATTGCGGCCGGTTGGAGTCAGCCCTCACACCCGGCTTGAAATTCCGCAACCGATGTTAAAAATAGGTGGAGTGGGGGTGGCCGCCGATACCATCGAACCCCCGGCTTCAACCGTTGTTGGATCGACGATGTCGCGACGCTTCCCGTTTTTCCTGCGATCGGGCCCCGCGCTGCAACCACAATCCGCTTCCCAGTCCGGTGGGGAGCCGGCGAGGGTGGAACGTTCCTTGTCGATCACCTACTACAAGCGGTTCCGCATGGAGGTCGACCTCGACGGCCCGCTGGAGCCGCCGCCGCTCCCCGAAGGCTTCTCGTGGGTGCCCTGGGACGAGTCGTTGCTCGATCGTCACGCGGAGACGAAATTCCGCTGCTTCCAGGGTGAGATCGACGCCTTCGTCTT
Source organism: uncultured Planctomycetales bacterium (assembly GCA_937997355.1). GTDB lineage: Bacteria > Planctomycetota > Planctomycetia > Isosphaerales > Isosphaeraceae > CALKTZ01. The sequence goes on from CALKTZ010001065.1 coordinate 7,446, forward strand.
CCCCTCCCTGGGAGACCGGCATGGTTGCTCTCGGCTGATGCGGGAAATCCGCCGCAAGCCGGGGTTCCTTCCCCAGGCGACCTGGCTGATCGACGGCCCAGCCGGCTGCGTGGGGACCATCCAGGGGGTGATGGATCACGGCGCGATCGGGGCCATCCAGAACGTCGGGGTCGTCGCCGAGCAACGCGGCAAGGGATTCGGCCGTGCATTGGTCCTGCATGCGTTGACCGGATTTCAAAGCGCCGGCCTGCGAAGGGCCTATCTGGAAGTGACCGCCGACAACGCGTCGGCCGTTCAACTTTATCGCAATCTCGGTTTCCGAAAGTCGAAGACTCTTTACAAGGCGGTCGGCGCCTGACACGTTCGGAAACGAGGTAGAGGTAGGGATAGGCAATCCGCGCGGTTTTGAGATGCGAAACCGCCGCCGGGATTCTAGGGTATCCTGGACGCGACTCTGTTCGAGCGAACGTCTTCGGGACATGGCGCGGCCGGTTTCGCCCGTGCCACGCCTATTGGCCTCCTTTGGTCTCCTAATGAGGACGTGATCCTGGTATATTTGTTGGAATTCTACAGGGCGAAGTCGCCGCACGAGCTTGTGAAGTGCCGGCCGTCCGACGCTGAATTCCCCGCCTGCCGGCCCCGGCGATCGAGGTCTATGTGTCGAGTGCTTCGATGATCGAGCAATTTGAGTTTTCGAACGGATTGGTTCTGATCGCGGAGGAGATGCCGGGGGTTCAATCAGCGGCGTTCACTCTCCTGATTCCGGCCGG
>CALKTZ010001066.1 GCA_937997355.1 uncultured Planctomycetales bacterium
GGGCATAAATTGCGAGATCATCGGCCGTTGCAAAGAGTCCCGCATGGCCCGCGACCCCGCCCAGTGCCCGAGCCCGAGGATCGTGAACCACGCCTTTCAGGATAGGCTGATCGGGCGCGATCCGCGTGGTCGGGGCGATGCGAGCGAAAATCTCCCGCGGCTCCGACAAGTTCCCCCTCCCCATCGCGGTCGGCCTGAACTGCGTGTCGTTCATGCCCAGGACGCGGAAGATACGGTCCTGCGAGAATTCGTCCAGCGATTTCCCCGAAACACGCTCAACCAGCCTACCCAATACCAGGAAGCCGACATCGGAATAGAGGTATTTCTCACCCGGCTTTGAAATCAGGTCGATTTCACTGATTCGCTTCCAGCTTGCTTCCGGCCCCTGGTCGAAGTCGGATTGGGGATTGTCGGCGATCAGCCCGGACCGATGTCGCAAGAGCTGCTCGACGGTGATTGCGTCCTTGCCGTGGTTGTTGAATTCGGGGAGGTGCCGGACGACCGAGTCGCTCAGTCGGATCGTTCCCTCTTCGATCAGGATCATCACCGAGGTTGCCGTCGCGATCGGCTTCGTGAGCGACGCCATGTCGAATATCGTGTCGAGGGTCATCGGTTCCGAAGTCGGCTCGATCGACCGTTTGCCCAGCGCGGCTTCGAAGACGATCCCCCCTCGACGGCCGACCAGCACCACGGCTCCTGGTATTTCGCCGCTTCGAATCGACCGAGAGATTGCAGAGTCGATCCGCCGGAGACGTTCGGCATCGAAGCCTCGCTCGGGCGGCGAGATCCTGGGCAAAACGTCCGCCGATGCCGCCACGGGAGATATCAAGAACAGGCCGAGAACGAATCCGAGCCTGAGTCCAAAAATCACCTGATACATCGCCGGTCCGTTCTCCTGGTGACAATACTGGCTCGACGGCTCGGTCATTTCGGTTGTGGGGCTGCTCCGGCCGAGGACTTGGCCGCATCGGCCTCCTTGCCTTCGACGACCTGGAACTCGGCGGCGATCCGTTTGCGGGCGTTCAACGCCACCTGATCGCCGGGCTCCAATCCATCCACGACCTGGATGTGGGTCTCGTTCGATTCACCCACCTTCACCTTCTTCCGCTGGATTCCCGTCGGCGTGTTGACGTAGGCGAAGAATTCCCCCTTGTGCTCGGCGACCGCCTGAATCGGGACGCAGAGGACATCCTGGAGCGCCCCGACCAAAATCTTCACTTCCGCCGTCATCCCGGGTTTGACTTCCTGACCGGCGAGGTCATCGACGTCGACTACCGTGGGATACTCCTTGACGCCATTGCTCAACCAGGGGCGGGTCGAGTCGGCGAGTTGAGAGACCGACTTGACCGTGCCGATGAACAGCACGTTGGGGAAGGCGTCGATCCGGATTTCCGCCTTCTGGCCCGCCTTGATCTTCTTGACGAGCGATTCGTGGATGTTGACCTTCACCTGCATCTTGGACATGTCGGGAAGGCTGAAGATTTTCTGTCGCGAGTAGACGGTCGCTCCTTCCCGCACCCGGCTCGATTCGTCCCAGTAGCGGTCATTGGCATAGGCGACGATGCCATCCTGACCGGCCTTCAAGACGGTCAGGGCTTTCTGCTTCTCGAATTCCTTCAACTGTTGAAGCTCGATGTCGTAGGTCGCCGTGGCGGCCTCGTACTCGCTGGCGGCCTTGGAGACCTGGGCCTTGGCCGTCGCCTTGGCCTGGGCGAGCTTGGAATCCCCCTGGGCGACCTTCGACTGGAATTCGGTCGTCTTCCGCTTGTAGTCGTATTTCTGCTTGACCGCCAATTCCAGCTCGGCGCTGGTCTGCATGAACCTCGCCCGGGCGACGTCCGCTTCCTGGATGCGGACCTGTTCGGGGGCCTTGAAGCCTTTCTTCATCAATTCATTGTATTGCTTGAACTTGTTCTTGGCCTCCTCGAAATCCTTCCTCTTGAGTTCGATGTCTCCCTGCTGCTTGGTCGTCTCGGCCTTGTAGTCCCCTTCGGTGTATTTCTCGAGGTCAAGCTTGGCGAGGGTGAGTTCGACGGTCGCGGCGATGATATCGCTCTCCCCCTTGTTGCGCTGAATCTCCATCTCCTGCTTGGTCGTCTCGATCTTCGAGTTTGCCTGCTTCACCTTGATGTCTTGCTGGGCGACATTCTTCTGAATCTCGCCGTCATCGAACTTGCAAACGACTTCACCCTTCTTCACCTTGGTCCCTTCGGGCACCAGGTAGACGATCTTATTCTGATGGCCGTTCAGCTCGCAGATGCCATCGACCGTGATCCGGCTCTCGACGTTTCCACGCTCCGTCACGGTGATCTGAAGTTCGGCATGGGCCGCCTGCCCGAGGAGCGGCTTCTCGATGCTGGAACCGCCACTAATCGCCGGAAAATAGCTCGGTCCCAGGTAGGCGGCGGCGCCGACGACGCAGAGACCGAGCGCCAGCCCCGCGAGCCTGCGAGGCAGCGGCGACCGTCTCCTACGGGGTGGGCGGCCGACCACCAAAGGGGCTGGGGAGGCCGGTTGGAGGAGGGACGGGTTGAACGGGTCGGTTGCCTGTGTTCCGTCCTGGCTCGGGTTTGTTGGGATCCACTCCCCCTTCGGGTGCATCCTCCTTGAGTTCGGAGGCGTTGAGTGGTCCGTCGACTTCGTCGAGTTGGTCGGGAAGAGTTCCGGACTTTCCGCCGGGCTCGGTGGTGATGTAGAAGGAGCTGTCGTCGGGTGCGT
>CALKTZ010001067.1 GCA_937997355.1 uncultured Planctomycetales bacterium
AAGTAGAGCTTGTATTCCGCCCAGGTCGTGGCGGCGATCGTGCGTAGCTCGCCGCGCGCCAGGGCCGGCTTGAGGAGGTTGGCCGCGTCGTTCTGGCCGGCCTGGCCGCCCGCCCCGATCATCGTATGGGCCTCGTCGATGAAGAGGATGACCGGCACGGGAGATCCCTTCACCTCGGCGATCACCTGCTTGAGCCGGTTCTCGAACTCCCCCTTCACCCCGGCGCCCGCCTGGAGCAAGGCGAGGTCGAGCGTCCGGATCACGACATTCTTGAGGACGGGGGGGACGTCCCCCTCGGCGATCCGCCGGGCCAACCCCTCGACGACGGCCGTCTTGCCGACGCCGGCCTCGCCGGTGAGGATCGGGTTGTTCTGGCGTCGGCGGATCAGGATATCCACCATCTGCCGGACTTCCGACTCGCGGCCGATGACCGGATCGATGTCCCCTTTCTTCGCCTTCTCGGTCAGGTTAACGGTGAACTGGTCGAGCGAGGGGGTCTTGCTCATGGTGCCGGGCTGCCCCGCGCCGGCGGTTCCCGGAGAGCCTGCCTCCCCGGCGGATGCCTCATCCTCGGGAGATCCGGCGACGAGCTTCAACAGGTTGGGCTGGAGGATTTCCGGCTTGATCTTGGCCAACTCCTTCGACGAGTCGCGGGCGAGCCGGCCGAGCTCCTCGTCGCTCAGGACCGCCAGGAGCAGGATGCCCGAGCGCACCTTGGGGGCCTGGAACTGGATCGATGCCAGGACCCAGGCATCCCGGATCAGCTGGTCGATCCGCAAGGAGAGCGTCGGCGTGCGGGCGTTGCCGGTTCGAAACGTATCGATCACACGCGTGAGATCACGCGTGAGGTTGGATGTGTTCACCTCGAAGTTCTTGAAGATCCGGGTCAGGTCGCTGTCGGGGAGTTCGACGAGCTTGGCCAGCCAGTGTTCGATCTCGACGCTGGGATTCGTCCGCGACAGGCAGAGGCCGGCGGCCGCCTGGAGGGCGTTCACGCAGGTCTTGTTCAAGGTCTTGATGAGTGCTCCCGAGTCGACGCCCATCGTTTGCTCCTCGCCCCGCCCGGGGAAGCTTGCTGCGTAAGTTTGTGCGGATATCACTCGGACAAGAATGACGATGTTAGACGGAGCGACCTCGCCGTGCAATCGTCTGTCCGTCGCGTTCGAAAAAGCGAAGGAGCCCATGACCGGGGCGGCTTTCGGCCGCCCCGCACGGGCTCCCTCGACGTCCGCGCGACGTCCGATCGGATTTCCGAGATCAGCCGACCTTCGCGAGCGCCAGGTCGTAGATGACCGAGGTCGGCGAGGCGCCTTCGTTGCCCGCGCCCATGGGGGTGAACTTGTATTCGATCTTGGTGAAGTTCAGCGAGAGCGACTCGCTCGGGCGATCGCCGCCGCTGCTGATCGAATAGCCGCTGATCATGGTGTTTTCCAGCGTATAGGTCATGTAAACTTCGAGGTTGCCTTTATCGGTCTTGCAGAAGTCGATGATGACCTTCTGGCCTTCGCCCTGGAGGGACTCATTGACGACCGCCGTCGAGGACGCGTCGGTGGCCTTCGTCACGACGATCTCGCTGACCGAGGGGGCGGAAGCTTCCCGGTCGCCCGAGCCGCCGGTGGGGCTGGAGATGCCGCGGCCGACGCCCCACTGGAAGCTGTTGAGCTCGATCCAGCCGGCATGCTTCTCCTCGGTGACGTCGCCCTTGATGGCCAGGCTGTTGTAGTTCATGTAAATAGGCATCTTCGCGATCTCCTGTCTGGATGAGGGGGCAAACCCTCAAGGTAGAAACTGACCACTGAGTCCAACTTCAGGAACGGCGTCGGCGGCTACGATGCCGAGGACACGACGCTAGCACAACCAATCTCGCATGAGGAAGCGTGGTCCTCATGCCGGCTCGTCGGCGCCCGTCGGCGTCGCACTAGATCGCAATCTCGCCCGGGGGGTTCTATTCTTCGTGGTGATCGATCATGTCGCTGAGACCTATCCAGGCGTGAAACTCGAGGGCAATCAACCCGAACTCGCCGCCGGCATTCCGCCAACAATCACTTGGCTTGATTCCGGATTCGATTGAATCGCCTTCACCCCGTTGCGGGATGAATGTCTCCTGGCTTTCCGGCGTCCTTCGCGTCCTTACCCTTCGCGAATCATTACGCGGCGTTCCCCCAAAACGGGACGCGGCTCTCGAAGAAAAATCCAAAAAACTGAATCGGCGGATGAGATCCACATCCATGAAATCGATGCTGGCCGAATTGAGAAGGTTGCAATCGCCAGGTCGAACGCGGGCGCCGCGTCGACCTCATGACGCGGGGCTTCGCTCGACGGGCGGGCGATCATGCTAACACGTGCTCGGATCACTTCCCAGAAGATTCCAGGGGCCGGCGGGGACACGCACGCTCCTTTCCCACACCAGCAATCAGATCCGAATTGACTCCTCCCATCCGAAGTCTCCGCCAGGATGCGAAAGGTTCGTCTCCGAGCGTTTCTCCACTCCAATCTCTCCGGCAACGAGGAACTGCGCGAGGACCGGCGATCGAAGAGAAATCGTCTTACCACCGAAATCGGGTGCTTGCACGCAAAAAATCTTGAAGTGAGCGAGGAAACCGGAAAAAGCCGCTCGGCCTTCCCGATCGGCGTTGCTCTTGAGGCCCGCGGACATCAATTCCCCGGGCCCGCTTCAAGAAAAATCGCCGGTTTGCATCACGATCGTTGGAGAACTGAGTATTCCTTGAAGGGGCTTGTTTATAATCGATGATCAGGCAGAGCGCGATCGCCCTCGGGGGCCGCGCGGATCCCCTCGGCGCCGGACCAGCCGGCCCCTCGCCTGTCATGAGAAGAGGCCGGAGATGGATGCATCACCGAAAATCGCGAAATCGGCAAATCCCCCTGGATCGCGACGTCCGCGCAACCGATGGCGATTGTTGACCGGATTCGCCGCGGTCATCCTGCTCGCCTCTCCCGGGGTTCATGCCCAGGACGACGTGAAGAATTTCAAGAAGCCGATCCTCGTGGCCGAGACCGAAGGGCATCACGCCCCGATCCGCAGCCTCCTCTGGGACGGCTCGTTTTCGCTGCTCTCGGGAGGGCTGGACAAGGTCGTCAAGGTCTGGGAGTTCGGCGACGGCGTCCGGCTGTCGAGGACGATCCGGCCGATGATCTGGCGAGGCACCCGGGGGATGATCTACACCATGGCGATCACCCCCAGGCCCGACGAGCGGGGAGATCGTTATCTGGCCGTGGCCGGTTCCGGAATCCTGAGCCACGGGGGGGAGATCACCGTCTATC
>CALKTZ010001068.1 GCA_937997355.1 uncultured Planctomycetales bacterium
ATTCCCGCTCGTGCTCGACGAGCCCTCAGACGATCAGACTCAACGGCTCAGGCATCTCGACTCTCTCCAAACCCGTGTGCTCCGCAAACTTCCGAACGTATCGTCCCGCCCGCCCCGCTTCAACCATCAATCCCGGCCGAAATCCGCGCCGGGCATCATGCTGATTTTTTAGCATTTTCGATTTGACAGGGTTCTACCGCATCGATAGTGTATCGTGAAGTGCTAAAAAAACTGCACAACGGAGGATGGACATCATGGCGAAGGCGGCGGGAGACGGTTTGAGCCGACGCGAGCGGCAAATCATGGACGTCATCTACGAGCGAGGGCGGGCGACCGCCGCGGAGGTCCTGGAAGGGTTGCCGGACCCGCCCAGCTATTCGGCCGTGCGGGCCTTGCTCCGCGTGCTGGAGGAAAAAGGGCATCTGAAACACGAGACCGATGGGCCGCGCTATGTCTACATCCCCACGGTCGCACCCGACCGGGCGAGGAAGTCCGCGCTCAAGCAACTGGTCAAAACCTTCTTCGACGGATCGACGGAGAAAGCGGTTGCGGCCCTGATCGACCTTTCCTCCGCCAAGCTGACCGACGAGGAACTGAAGCGGCTCTCGAACCTCATCGAACAGGCCAGAAAGGATGGACGCTGATGAACGACCTCTACGGGCTCATCAATTCAGGCCTTCCTCGGCCGGGTGCGTTTGGACTCGCCCTGATCGGCAAGACCACGCTCGTCCTCCTGGGAGCGGGCATTTTCTCCTGGGCCTTGCGGAAAAGCTCGTCGGAAATTCGGCACGGAGTCTGGACACTCGCAATGATGGCGACCCTCACCTTGCCGATCCTCTCGGCGTTGCTGCCAGCATGGTCATGCGCGGTCGTGCCAATCCCAACGGATCAAGCCGCTCCCCGAACGACCGATTCCGGCGTTTCACGGGGAGTCAATCCGATCGGGCTTCGCCAACGGGTCGAGTGGCACGTGAATGCGCCGGACGCAACCGTGCTCAATGCCGTTGCGAACACCGAGGCGCGGCCACTCGGTGCCGATTCGCCGGTTGCCGGGGATTCTCGCGCGATCCGATCCAGTTGGAACGCCTGGAATTTGATCGTCGGACTCTGGGGACTTGGGGCCTTCGTGGTGTTGAGCGGGCCGCTTGCCGGGCGATTCATCCTGAGCCGGTCCCTCCGTCGAGCGAGGCGGTTGGAACGAGGCGATGCCGTCTCGCTGAAGGATGAGCTGGCGGCCCGTTTAGGATTGCGCCGCCGCGTGGATCTCTACCGAGGACGGCGCGGGCAGATGCCCTTGACGTGGGGATGGTTCCGCTCCGTCATCCTGATTCCGGCCGAGTTTGAAGACTGGTCTTTTGAACGTCGGCGTTACGTGTTGCTCCACGAGCTTGCCCATGTCCGGCGGTTCGATTGCTTGACCCAAACCCTGGCGCAATTGGCCTGCTCCCTGTACTGGTTCAACCCGCTGGCGTGGTTTGCCGCCAGGAGGATGACGATTGAGCGAGAGCGAGCCAGTGACGACCTGGTGCTCACGCTCGGGGGGCGAGCCAGCGCGTACGCCGAATCACTCCTCGAAATCGCCACCATGGTCCAGGCGGGCCGGGCGGTCTCCGTGGCGGCCGTGGCGATGGCCCGTCCTTCTCTGCTCGAAACGCGATTGAGAGCAATCCTCGATCCCGATCGGCCTCGAACGTCACTCGATCGGCGACGTGCCGCCCTGGCGTTGTTGTCGATGATGCTCGCACTATTTCCATTCTCGGCGTTTCGGCTCGCAGCCCGGGCGGAATCTCGATTCGACGACGGACCGGCTGGCACTTCTACGAAGGCGGCCGAGGCCGAACTTCAGCGTGTCGAGGGACGCGTGCTTGCCCCCGACGGCACGCCGATCGCCGGGGCGGCCGTGGATCTTTACGGGCGGCCCAGAAGTCCCTGGCAGGGTGATCTCTGGAATTACTCCGAGATCGAGTTTCTGGGGCATGTCCGGACGGACCAGGAAGGACGATTCCAGGCAAACGTGCCGCGTTCATGGCTGAATCGGATCTACGAGATTCGGGTCCTGGCCGGTGCGGAGAGATATGGGGCGGTGGATACCGCCATCAAGCCCGAGGGCGAGAAACTGCCTGTGGAGCTTCGGCTGGAACCCGAGCTAGTTCGGACCATCAGGCTTGTGGATCAGGCGGGCAA
>CALKTZ010001069.1 GCA_937997355.1 uncultured Planctomycetales bacterium
CCCTCGTGCCGCAGCAGGCGCTTCTCTTCGAGGGGACGATCCGCTCGAATCTCCTGTACGGCAATGCCAACGCGACCGATGCGCAGATCCGCCAGGCGCTGGAAATCGCCGATCTCGCCGCGACGATCGAAGCCTTTCCCTTGGGCCTGGAGACGCCCGTCGGCGAGCGAGGGCTCTCGCTCTCCGGCGGCCAGCGGCAGCGACTGGCCCTGGCCCGCGCGATCGTCACCGATCCCGCCGTCCTCCTGCTCGACGATTGCACAAGCGCCCTCGATGCCGAAACCGAGGCGCGCATCCAGCGGGCCTTGCGACGGTTTTTGCCGGGCCGAACCTGCGTGATCGTCTCGCACAAGGTGGCGTCGGTCCGCCATGCCGATCGGATCGCCGTGCTGGAAGGAGGCCGGATCGTCGAAGTCGGCGATCACGACCAGCTCATCGAGCGGAACGGCTATTATGCTGCCACCTATCACCAGCAAACCTCGTCGTTGACCGCCGTCGGCTGATCGAGGACGCATTGAGTTGCCGGGGCGACCATGTTGACCGCGAATGCGGGTCAACGTAGGGTTGCGTCCTGGGATTTTGGGTTTGATCGGTCGGGGCGCGGAATGCGACTTCCGGGAGAGTTCGACGTGGATCTCGAATTGCGAGGCGAGGCGGCGGTGATCTTCGGCGGGGCGCGCGGGATCGGCGAGGCGATCGCCCGCGCGTTCTCGGCCGAGGGGGCGAGTGTGGTGGTCGTCGATCGCGATCCGATCGTCGTGGAAACCGCCGAGAAGCTCTCGAAGGGTGGATCGAGCCCGACGCTTGGAATCGTCGCCGATGTGACCGACGCCGCATCCGTGGGCCGGTCGATCGACGAGGTCGTCGCGCGGTTCGGTCGTTGCGATCACGTTGTCTATGCGGTCGGCATGGGCTCGGGCAAGTTCGGCTTCCCGTTCTGGAACGTCGATCCCACCGACTGGGAGCCGGTTTTCCGGGTCAATCTCTTCGGCGCGGTGAATGTGGCCCATGCGGTCGGCCCGGCGATGTCGAAGGCCAAATCGGGGACGCTCCTTTTTCTCTCATCGATCGCCGGTCAGATCGGTTCCCAGACCGATCCCCCCTACAGCGCGGCCAAGGCCGCCCTGATCAACTTCGCGCAGTGCGCGGCGAAGGACCTCGCCGGCTCCGGCGTGCGGGTCAACACCCTCTGTCCCGGCATGGTCAAGACCGACCTGAACCGCTCGGTCTGGGCGGCCTGGGCCAACCGGCAGCCCGAGGAATCTCGCCTCTCGTATGAAGATTGGACCGCCGAGAAGATCCTCAAGATGGTGCCGCTCAATCGTTGGCAGACCGTCGAGGATATCGCCGCGATGGCGGTCTTCCTCGCTTCCAGGCGGGCCCACAACGTCACCGGACAGACCATCAACGTCGACGGCGGATTCGTGATGCACTGGTAACAGGATGAGACGAAAACGGTTCGGGGGCCGATGTATGGCAAGTGTCGGCTCTTGATTGGCTTGATGCCCAATCGCTCTCTGAGACGGAAGTTGCACCCTACGGCATTTCTCCGAGGGCGAGGAGTTCCGCCCGCCTCTCCAACCGCCGTTCGTCGTTCATCTGAAGCACCGCGATCGTGGCTCTCCCTTTCGGGGTTCTGCCGACGATTCGAGCTCCCTGGAACTCGAAGTGGTCTACCCAGCGATCGAGACGCGGGTGAAAAAGCGGCACAAGAGCCGAGGTCTCGGCGTCGATTCCCGAGAGGTTCGGCCCCTTGTATGCATTGCATCGATTGCAGGCCAGGGCCAGGTTGTCCGTATCGTCGCCGCCGCCGTGCTGCCTGGCGATGATGTGCTCAACGTGGTGGATGAGCCCCGTGTGTTCCTGACGGAGCAAACAGTATTCGCACCGCTCATCGGCTCGGCTACGGACGAAATCGCGGGTCCTGGCGTCCATCAGGAGGGGTCGTGGGCGGAGAGATATCGCCGTGCTTTAAGCTTGAGGATTGAAATGAAATCATCGGTGTTGATGTATGCCTCGTATTCAGTCCGCTCGGCATCGGTGAGCTGTCCCTCGTTCGCCTTGCTCGCCAACTCGGAAACCCGTTCCTGCACGGCGGGGTCGAGTCGCAGGTCGAGAAGCTTCCTGGCTGACTCGGCGTCGAAACATCGGCTCACCGGGTCAAGCATCAGGTCGAGGACTGCTTGAGGCGGCATCGGAGCCGCGTGAATTTGGCTCATGGATTTGCTCCTCGGGCTTCCAGCATTTTTATTGCCTCGTCGACAATTTTTAGGTCCGTGTCTCTGTCTCCTCGGTTTCGCGGTTCGCTTGAATCTATCATAAATCCGGGCGTCGCATCAGCTTACTTTCGCCGTGAGCGAGCAGATCCTCGCGAAGCCGTCGTGGTGGGCGGTGGCGACGCGGATCGAGTCGGGGTGCAGGTCCATATCGCGGGCCGTGTTGGGGAGGGGGAATTTGAAGAACTCGTTGACCTGATCGGGCTTCGTGAACCAGAGATGG
>CALKTZ010001070.1 GCA_937997355.1 uncultured Planctomycetales bacterium
CCCGGATGCAGGTGGTGCTCGGCACCACCACCCCCGAGCGGGTCCGGGCCGCGGCGCTCGGCGCGGACGTGGAGCTCACCCGTCCGGAGTGGTACGAGCTGTACCGCGCTGCGGGACACCTCGTGCCCTGACCTGTCCGGCCACTCCGGTCCGGCCACCCCCGGGGAGGGACGGGCTCAGGATGGGTCCGACGCGGACCAGCCCAGCTCGTCCCACACCGCCGCAGGGATCACCTGGTCGAGCCGCTCGAGCTGCCGCTCTGGACCCGGGACGAGATCGCGGAATACGGGATCGATCACGTCGCGCTCTCCCTCCCGGAAGGCGCGACCGGCCTGGAGGGGCCCGAGGGGGCCAGGCTCCGGGAACAGATCGCCGACGCCTGCCTCGGCCTGTACGCCCACCAGATCGTCGACATCCTCTCGGAGGCGGCGATCGACGGGGGCCTGAAGTTCACGAAGGAGGCCCTGCCGCTCATCCGCAAGAGCCGCACGGCGGCGATCAACGCGTCGGGCTTCCTGAAGGTGTACGATGGGCCCGAACATTTGCGGACATCGGCGGCCTGGACGCCGTCAAGGACTACACCAAGGAGATCATGGCCAAGCGAGAGAAGCGGACCATCGCGAAGGCCAGGGGCGTGGTCCTGGTCGGCCTGCCGGGTACGGGCAAATCATTGCTGGCGAAAGCCCTCGGCAACGAGACCGGCCGCCTGACGCTGGAGCTCGACACCGCCGCGATCATGCAGGGGGAGGTCGGGGCGTCCGAGCGGAACATGCTCAAGGCGCTGGCGATCGTCGACGCGGCCGGCCCCGCCGTCCTGTTCATCGATGAGATCGAGAAGGCCCTGGCCGGGCTGGAGTCGTCCGGCAAGAGCGACGCCGGCACGATGGCCCGCGTCTTCGCGACCCTCCTGAAGTGGCTCTCGAACCACGAGTCGGACGTCTTCACGATCGTCACGGCCAACGGCATCGACGGCCTCCCGCCCGAGCTCACCCGGGCCGGGCGCTTCAACAACACCTTCTTCCTGGACCTCCCGGACTACTCCAGCCGGCAGGCGATGTGGCGGCAGTACATTGCCCGGCACGGGCTCGAGGCCAGGCAGCCGATCCCGCCCGACGAGGGCTGGACCGGCGCGGAGATCTCCAGCTGTTGCGCCGACGCGGAGCTGAGGGGCCGGAGTCTCGTCGAGGCCGCCCAGGATATCGTCCCCCTGACGATCAGCTACGGCGAGCAGCTCGACCGGCTCCGGGCCTGGGCCGACGGCCGGTTCGCCGACGCGACCCTCGGGGGCCGCTACCGGAAGAATGTCGACGTCGCGGCGGCGTCGGGGAAGACACCCGGCGGCCAGGGCAAGAACCGATCCCTCAGGGCGGGGAATTAGGGGTGAAATCATGCCGAGGACCGCGACGGAACAGGCCGACTTCGCTTGCAATCAGGACGTCGACATCCGGATCAACAACCAAGCTTTCACCCTTCTGAATTGGGAATCCTGCACGCACCCGGCGGCCGCCCGCGTCGAATTCGACATGGTCGAGTTCGTGATCAATCGCATCATCGACGTCGAATGCGATCGCGTGCTCATGCGGGAGCTCGGTAATGACTGATTACAGCTCGGAGCGGGACTTCCGGCACAAGCACGAGGTCGCGTGCCGCGCGACGGCGCATCGCGTGGGCGATGCGCTCCACAGGAAGATGGACGGATCCTGGCATCCGTACAGAGACCGGATCGGCTGCCAGAAGTTCTACGAAATCCGGGGCGCCCTGGGGGTCCCCGCGATCAGCGACGGCCCCTACCTGGGCCGGAGCGACGACGGCGTCTGCGGCGCCGTCGGCCGCTCCGTCGATTTCGACCTCCTCGCCCAGACGTGAAAGGACCAGCATGCTGACGAAGGAAGCGATCGCCGAATACATCAAGAAGGGCGGCTCCTCGTGCCCGTACTGCGGCGAGGACAACGTCGAAGGGGACGGCGTCGACGTCGAGGCCGGCAAGGCCGTCCAGGAGGTCTACTGCCTCGGGTGCGGGGCCACCTGGAATGACACCTACAAGCTCGTCGGGGTCGTGGAGGTCCACCCTCCGGCCGATTCCGGCGAGGAGGAGGAGGAGGAGGAAGACGATTGAACGAGATGTCGTTGTGGCGGAAGGCGCATTTCGCGGCTAATTGCGCGTGCATCGGCCCGCAGCGGGACAGCCGCATCCTGATCGACGGGATGTTCGTGATCTCGGATCGGGCCCACGAGACGGCGAACCGGCTGGCTTACGCCGCGATGATCACCGGGACGACGATTGCCAGCGAGTTCTGAAGAGGAGACTATCGTGTCGCACGTGACGGAGATGACGATCCCCGACGGGGATTACTCCCGGGTCGACGACCTGGAGGCGATCCAGCAGGCCGCCCTGCTCATGGGGGGCGAGTTCGTGGAGGGGGCGAAGTCGTACAACTGGTACGGCCGGTTCATGAACGACAGCAAGCCCCCGGAGTGGCTCAAGCCCGAGATGATGGGGAAGTGCGATCACAAGATCAGATTCCCCGGGATCCATTACGAGGTCGGGGTCATGCGGATCGGCGACGAGTGGAAATTCGTCTACGACTACTACAGCCACGACCTCAAGACGAAGCTCGGCGGCTCGGGCGCGCCGAAGCTGGCGGAAGCCTACGGCGCCGCCAAGAAGCAGATCGACGCGGTCCGCGCCGTGATGAAGACCGCCAGCAGCCTCGGCAAGAAGGTGAAGAAGGTCGTCATGCCGGGGAACGTGATCAAGCTCGAGGTCCAATACTGACCGGGACTGATTCCCGGAAATCAGGTCCGAGGAGGCAGGCGTTGAAGAAGACCATTGAAATCACCATCCCGCCCGGCGGCGGCCTGACGATCGAGGGGGCCGGCTTCGCCGGCAAGCAGTGCCTGGACGCCTCGGCCGCCTTCGAGAAGGCCCTCGCGGGGACGATCAAGGGGCGGATCGAGAAGGCCGAGATGAGGCGGGCCAGGCTGGTCCCCAAGAACACGACGAGCGTGAAGCGTGGATGACGGCTTCGCGCTCTACATCCTCCCCGGCGGGAAGGTCCGCTGGCTGCATTCGGACCCCGCCGCGAAATTCGCGGCCGGCCTCGGCGGCGTGATGAATACCCGCCGGGCGTCCGCGATCGAGATCGGGCCCGGCAACTGCTGGTATGCCGACCTGGCGCCGGCGGGCGGGCCCGTGCTCGGCCCGTTCCCGCTCGAATGCCGCGCCGAGGCGTTGCGCGCGGAGGAGGCGTGGTTGGCCGCAAATCATTTGGGGAAAATCACTTCCGATGATCCAGACGAAATACCGTTGCCCCCGCTGCGGCAACACGAATAAACATCTCATGGGCATCGTCGCGGAGCCTTCCGGCACGGCGCTGCTCGACATCGACGGCTTGAGTCCCGCCGACGGCGACGCGACGGTCGAGTGCCTGGGCTACTCGCCGACGGAACTCGGGTCCCAGTGTCATTTCCGGGCAACCTACAACGAATTCGTTCCTGCCAGGGAGACCCTAACCATGGAGACCGCGACGGCACTGAAATGCCCGCGCTGCCACAACGAGGATCGGGGGCTTTTCCAGATCTACGGCTGCGGCTGGGGCTCGCTCGACTCCGAAAACCACCTCCACATCCACCCCGAGCCCACCGCCGACTTCGACGAGTCGTCGTCGGTCGAGTGCGGGGCGAAGGTCAACGACGAGGGGGACGCGGACCCGCTCGGGGAGGAGACCTGCAACTACCGGGCCCCGTATTCGGACTTCGCCCGCGCCGCCGCGGGGGAGGAGATCCCGATCCGGGATTACACCGAGGAGCACGGCGGCTTCTTCAAACCCTGAGGATCGCAATGAATCTCGCGATCCAGATCCTCGAGATCGGCGAGCGGGCCTGCCCTGAGAAGCCGGTCGACGCGGTCGTCCAGAAATGCCTATACGACCTGAGGATGGCGGCGAGACACGGCACGGAGGCCGTGGTCGACAACAAAGTCCTCCAGCAAACCAATTGTTTCCTGATCCCCGGTAGCCCGTCCTCGAATCAGCTCGCGCTGGCCGCGGCGGACATCCCCAAAGCCCGGGTCGTCGAGGCGCTCTTCATCGCGGCGGGGAGGTGGAGTTGATGCGCATCGCCCTGCGGAAACGAACGGATCGGCTCGCCGAGTCGATCTGGGATCGCGACAAGGTTGTCCGCGATCGGGCCGAAGAAATTGGCCTTTATCTGCCCAGGAGGACGGTCTTCCTCGGCACGCCCGACGTGGTCCTCGACCGCGTCGCGGGCCGGACCGATTGCGAATGGATCGCCCGCGAGCCGTACGAGGGGCGTAATGATCTCTGCACGGTCACCGTGTTCTGCGGCGATGCGGCGACCGGGGCCGCGTTGATCGAGATGGGGCAACCCTGATGGCATTGATTTCCATGCGGGAGCTGTCGTTCCGCGTCTGCGACGAGGATCTGATGACGTCGACGGAGGCGCGGACGCGGCTTTACAAGCCGGAATTGCTCCCCGCCGACGCGGCCGTCGTCGCCCACATCGACGCGACTACGGACCCTACCGTCTTGCCGGATTCCGGGGACGACAACGGGCTCGACCACGCCACCCGCTGGTGCAACGTCCTCTCGCTCATGGCCGACCTGGCCAGGGCCGTCGCCGATTACTGATCCCAGGGCGCGAGCCGTCGCGCCGCATCCCCTTTCAACGAGGTACACCATGTCGAACACCATGGCCGCGTCGGCGGCCCCGGATGTGCCGCTCTCGACCATCCAGGACCAGATCGCCGACAAGCTCGTGATCCTGGCGGTCCGCCGCCGCTGCCCCAGCTTCTCCGCCGCCCTGAAGGCGGACGGCAACGCCGCCGACGTGCAGATCGAGACCACGATCGGGGGCACCCGGGTCGAGGACGACGAGATCGACCAGCGGGCGATCCTGCTCAGCAGGAAGACCCACCGGATGATCACGCGGGCCTTCGCCGTCGTCAAGAACTTCGTCGACGCCGAGACCAAGCCGTTCGCCGTCGAGCCGCTCCGGGTGCTCCCGGCCGCCCGGCGGGACGCCTTCTTCTCGGAGCTGCCGGCCGTCCTGGGCGCGTTCCGGGAGCAGCGGGCCGCGTTCCTGAACCAGTACGCGGAGGAGCGACCCGGCATGCTCCAGCGCTGGAAGGACCTCTGCGGCAACGACAAGCACTTCGCCCGGCGCCTCCCGCCGGCCGACGACCTCGAGGGGCGGATCGACGCCCGGGTGATGGTCGTCGGGATGAACTTCGAGGACGCCAACGACGCCGCCGAGGCGATCAAGGAGCTCACCGGCTCGCTCCGGGGCAAGCTCGCCTCGGCGATGGAGACGATCTCCGGCCGGCTCTCCTCGGGGGATCGGCTCAGCGACCGGACCTTCACCGAGCTCCGGAATGCGATCCGGCTCATCCAGGGCTTCTCCGACGTGTGCGACTCGTCGCTCAACCGGAAGGTCGGCAAGCTCTCGACCGAGCTCGAGTCGACCATCGCGGCCCTGGGCTCCGCCCCCGGCGGGGTCTCGATGACCTCGATCGTCAAGCAGAACGCCTCGACCCTCAAGGCCGCCATCGACCAGGCGATGGACGCCTGCAAGGACCCGAAGGGGCTCAGGGAGTCCCTCGCCAAGTTCGGCGCCGCCCCCAGGCGCCTGTCCCTCTGAGAGAGGAGGACCGGATGGCCTGCATGGGCCCCGACCTGAAACACGCCCGCGAGCGCGGCGAGCAAGTCGGCCGCGAGCTGCTCGCCAGGATCATCGCCGAGCACCGGATGTTCGACCTCCCCGGCCCGGGCGTGGTGGCGGAAGGCAGGCTGTTCTACCTGCCCGAAGCCCGCGAACGCTGGGCGGCGGCCAAGGCCGCATTCGTCGCCGCCGTCGGC
>CALKTZ010001071.1 GCA_937997355.1 uncultured Planctomycetales bacterium
GGTCGCAAAGACCAAGCACCGGATCACGAATCCGGAGCATACACGATACGTCAAGTATCGGGTCGCCCTGAAGGACGAGAATCCGGCAGAGATTTTCCCGGCGGAACGACGCCAAACCCACCAGAAGGGTGACAGTCCAACCTCGATCACTCTCGAAGTGCAAAGCGCAGGCCCGGAAGACGGAGAGGCAAGCACCGCGGAGGTTGACGCGCAGTATCTTCGCCCGAATGCCCTCATCGATAGCGACGATAGTCGCGTGCGAGCCAGCATGACTCGGGCCATTGACGGAGCGACCGAGCCCTGGGAAAAGGCCAAACGCATCAACCACTGGGTCTTCGAGAAGATCCGAGACAAGAATTTCGGGACGACCTTTGCGTCTGCGAGCGAGGTCGCGAAGAATCTGAGCGGAGATTGCACCGAGCACGCGGTGCTCGCCGCGGCCATGTGCCGGGCAGCCAACATCCCCGCACGAGTCGTCGTGGGACTCGTCTACGTCCCCAAGCTTGAAGGCTTCGGCTATCACATGTGGCACGAGGTCTATATCAATCAGCGGTGGGTTGCCCAGGATGCCTCGTTCGATCAGACAACGGTCGATGCAGTCCATATCAAGCTGTCGGAGACGAGCCTCGACGGCGTCTCTCCATTCGAATCCTTCCTTCCCGTGGCCCGCATCTTGGGCAAATTGGAAATCGAACCGCTTGAACTCCGATGAGCCCAATTCCGCGATCCCTTTCCCGGGTCTTTTGACTCAATTTCGTTACAAATAAGAATCAACAGCAGGCAGGGCGAGCGATTCCGGCTGGCCCTGCCTGCTTCGCATTCTGATCGCTGCATGAATCGGAATTTCGTCCTCCTCGATTTCCGGTAAAGCCGCATCCTCATGTCCGATCGCGGCGAGGCTGCATCGGATCGACGCCCAAAATCAAATCCAATTACAAAAATATCAAAAATTCCAGCCTTTTATAAACCGAAGCTTGTCATCGTCGGATTCGCCCCCGTAAACTGAATTTGAGAAGGAGTGTTTTTTTCAAGGCATTCGCGACCTGGCCGACACGCCTCATCGATGGAGCGCCGTCATGCCTCGTTCACCCTGGCCCGCTCCCACCTCGGCGCTGATTTCATCCCTATTGATCTTGAGCCCGGTATTCGGTTCCCCGCCCCAGGTTTCCGCTCAGACAGCCCCTTTGAAGCCAATCGATCGTCTGCCGAATCCGCTGCCTCAGCAGGGCTCGTCAAGGGTGTCTCAGAAGTCCAATTCCTCGGTATTGGGATCCAAAATTCCAATTCGCGAGGATGAGGGAGAACGGTCGGTGAATATCGTCCTCAATGCCCTGAGGGCGAATCCCCTCATCGCGCCCTATCCGATTACGGTCTCCTGGCAGAACAAGAAGATCCTCATCACGGGCAAGGTCGGCACGCGAGCGATTTATGACCTCGTGGTCCGAATCATGATCGACTGCGGCATCCCATTTCGGGAGGCCCTGGTCGTCGATACGGCCGAGGCCCACCGCGTGGCCCAGGACGCCCTCTCCAACATGACCGAAATGAGAATAACGCCCGGCCAGGGTTTTTCTCCTCGTTCCTACATCTACCCTCCTCCCTTGATGGGGCGTCTCGACGAACCGTTTGATGGCCTGGAACCCCCGCCCGTGGGTTTCCCGCCCATGGGACAAGGACGCACGGCGAATGGAATTGGCACCGCCCCCGGCGCGACGCCTCCGCCACCGGCTTCAAACACGAATGAACCGATCCAATGGAAAGCCCAGATTTCCGTAGATGAATTTGG
>CALKTZ010001072.1 GCA_937997355.1 uncultured Planctomycetales bacterium
GATCCAGACTTCGACACCAAGGTGGCCCGTCCCGCCTATACCGATCCATCGAAGCGCCCTCGGGTTCTGTTCGATGAAGCTCATCACAACTTCCACACCGCCGGAGGCCGCTACAAACCGTTCGCGGAGCTCATCGCGAACGACGGCTATACTGTGATTCCCAACCGTGAGAAATTCTCGCTCGGCGTACTCCGCAAGGCGGACATCCTGATCATCGCGAATGCCCTGGGGGCGGAGGGGATGGGTCAACGGGGAGCATCGGATCCGGCGTTCACCGACGCCGAATGCACGGCCGTCCGCGACTGGATTCAGGACGGCGGCTCGCTCCTGTTCATCACCGATCACGCTCCGATGGGGGCCGCCGCGCAATGCCTGGCGAAGCGGCTCGGCGTGGACATGAGCACCGGCGCCACCAGCGACCCCGCGAACTCGGAGGGAGGCGAGACGAGCCTTCTTTTCACGAGAAAGAACCAGCTCCTGGGAGACCATCCGATCACCCGGGGACGCGATGAATCCGAGCGCGTCAGTCGCATTCAGACCTTCACCGGCACCTCGCTCAAGGGACCCACGGGAAGTGCCCCTATCCTCAAGCTCGCCGCCACGGCTCTCGACCATTCTTTTACGAACGGAACCACAACTTCGGCGGCCGGTCGGGCTCAGGGCTTGGCTTTTCCCTTGGGTGCGGGCCGAGTTGTTGTACTGGGCGAGGCCGCCGAGCTTTCCGCGCAACTCATCGGCTTGCCGGGGCAAAAGTTTGGAATGAATGTGCCCGGCATCGACAACCGGCGAATGGCCCTGAACATCATGCACTGGCTTTCCGGATTGCTGGAGCCACGCCAACCTTCGCTCAAGAAGGCCGGATGAAACCGTTGCACGGCCAACAATCCCCTGGGACACTGTGGGCTGCCATGAAGGGTTGTCGTCCCCTTTTGAAATCTCAACACATCGAGGTCCGTTCCATGCCGCGTCCACTCTCCCCCGCCCGGCTCCTGGTCCTTTCGGCGATTACCTTCGGGATGACCTCGCTCCCGCGAATCGCGTCCGCGGAGGCGCCGGTGGTCCCGCCGAAATCCGGCCCGAACGAGATCATCAAGCCGTTCGACGGCAAGACGCTCCACGGCTGGGCGGGGCACTTCCGGTACTGGTCGGTCGACAACGGCGAGATCGTGGGCAAGAACACGGCCCCCATCGCCGTGAGCACCTACCTGCTAACCGAGAAGAACTACACCGATTTCCGCCTCACCGCGAAGGTCAAGCTGGTCGAGTCGGAGATGCACTCCGGGATCGCCTTCTGGGGGCGGGTGGCCACCGAGCAGAACGACCCGGCCACTTATGCCGGGCACCTGGTGATGTTCCCCTCGGGCTGGGGACTGTACGACCTCTACGGCCGAAGGTCGCTGCCGGTCGACGCCGCCCCCGCGAAGAAGGTGGGCAAGCAGCACGATTGGAACGAGCTGGAAATCCTCGCGCAAGGCAATCGCATCCGGGTCGCGGCCAACGGCGCCCAGATCGTCGACTGGCGCGATCCCGAGCCCGACCGCATCAAGGCCGGGCCGATCGGCCTGCAACTCCACTCCAACAAGGTCCCGCAGGAGGTCCGGTTCAAGGACCTGACGATCGAAACGTTCCCCAAGGAGGACCGGCTCATCACCGTGAAGTGAAGTATAAGCACCTTCGTGGCATTTCCCACTCGGCGGTGGTCTCATGGCCCCGCCGAAGCACCTTGATTCTGATCGGCGCGGGTCTCACGACCCCGCCGAAACTGCCGACCGAAGGTCTCCCGATCTTCGACCGCCGATCGATCAATCGCTCCGTCGAACGTGGGGATGCCGTGGCGCCTTCGCATCCTCGCCCGCCCGAGAATCGGCACGCCCCATCCCGAGGTGTTTGGGACCGGGAGGAACCGCGTGGGGCTCGGCATCGACGGTCGTCAGCCGGATCGTCTGGGGAGGCGAGACCAGCACGATGCCCAACGCCTCGGCCTGCGCCAGCACTTCCCGGTTGAACTCATCCTTGCAGATCATTTCGTCGGTGAAGGTCGACACCCGGAAATGGATCTGCACGAACATCTCCACGCTGCTGGTCCCTAAACCTCCGATGTGGATCTCGGTCTTTTCCGGGATGAATCTGGGATGGTGCGCCGCGAACGTCCTGAGGGCGTCACGCATGGCGACGAGCTTCTCGATCGGCGTCCCATACGCCAGCAAAATGACCGGGCGGAATCGCCTGAAGTTTCGCACCGCCCGATTGTCGATCATGGCCGAGGCCATGACCGAGTTTGGGATGGTCAGCACGGTATCGTCGAAGGTCCGGAGGCGGGTCGAGCGAAAGCCCACGCTCTCGATCGTCCCCTCCACCCCCTGGACGGCGATGTGATCGCCGATCCGGAAGGGATGTTCGCCGATCAGGAGCATCGTCCCGAAGAAATTCTTGAGCGTATCCTGCGCGGCGAGCGACGCGGCCAAGCCCACCAGGCCCAGGCCCGCCAGGAGCTGCGTGAGGGTCTCCCGGCTGCCGATGAGATAGACCTGGAACGACGCGGCCACCAGGAGCGTGGCCAACTTCAAGCCGTTGGCGGCCGTCGGCACGATCATATCGCTGAGATTCCGGCTCTGGTTCAGCCGCTCGCTCCGGGAGTAGAGAAGCATCCCCAGGTCGATCAGCCGGATGGCCGCCCAGGCGAGCAGGCCGATCCACAGCACCCGGACGGTCGGGACCATCACCCCCACGACCGCCGAGGGGAGATCGAGGAGTTGAATCTGCTCGCAGAAGCACCAGAGCCCAACCTGGAGCCCCAGGGGGCGGAGCTTGGGGGCGATCAACGCCCGCTCCAGCTCGATTCCCCCACGCCGCAACCCATAGGAAGCGATCCGCTCCAAAACCCGAACCCCCAGCCAACTCGCCAGGCCACTCAGCACGAGGGCCACGGCCAGACCGATCCACTGGTAGCGGGCTAGCCCCCAGGCCAGGGAACGGAGCCAGGGGGGGAGGTGGCCGCGAATCCAGAGCGCGGGGACCAGGGAGGCGGTGCGGGCCTCTCGCTCGTTATTGTCCCTCGCCAGGGTCGGGGCGACCGGCCGATCCGAAGCGTCCCGGAACATGGTCTCGATCCGGGCGACGGTCTCGCCGGAGAAGAGCCAATCCCCCTGCCGTGGCGCCTTGTCCCGCCTCACCAGGTCGATCCGCCCGAGCGGGCCTCGATGGTAGTAATAGCGAGGGCCGTCGGAATCGGACGGGATCTCTTCCACGGCAACCCGGCCGATCCGGTCGAGGACGAATTTAAGCTTGTAGGCCAGGATCGGCCCGAGCACATCGCGGGCGCCGTAGGGGATGTCTTCGAGGTCGAGGCAGCGGGCCGCGAGGTCGAGGTTTCCGGCCCGGCAGGCGTTCAGAAGAGTCCGCATCGTCTGCTGGGGAGAATGGAAATTCGACCGCCGCTCGCGGGCGGATTTCTCCTCGGGGGTGAGCCGCTCGAAGAGGTCGGGGACCCGAGAAACCGTCTCGCGGTCGAACCGCCAGGCGCCATCCTTCCCCCTCGCCAGCGTGACCTGCCACTCGGTGTCTCGGCCGAGGACGAACGGGTCGGCCTCCCAGGTATCGGCGACGGTCATCAGGTCGACGTGGAGCCGTCGCAAGACCGCCTCGAGCTTGGCGGCCAATCGCAGGCCGACGCTGTCCCGGATCTCCTCCGAAAGTGAGCTCAGGTCGAGGCAGTTGAGCAGCTCGCGCGACCGATCGCCGTCGAATTCCAGCTCGTCCATCGACTCCAGGAACGCGCGCAAGGTCTTTCGCGGCGAGCCCAGCTCGGGGGGGACCCCCTCCGGAGGGGGGATTCTCGCTTCCTTGCCGGCGGTCAGAACCTCCTCGCCGATCACCAGGCCGAGCGTGGCGTAGCGCGGGTCGGGGGGCTTGGGGCGGAACGACTCGACCAGTGCGTCCAGATTTCGCAGGCTCCCCCGCGTGAAAAGCCAGGCATCCTTCCCTTCCGGCAGCCGGACCCGTTCCATCATGATCCGCCCTCGATGGTTGGAGTGCCAGACATACCGGTAGCCCTCGGGACTGTTGGGCACTTCCTGCGAGAACATGAACCCGCACCGCTGCATCACGAAGGCGAGCTTGCGGGCCATCTGCGCCCCCTCGGCGGCGCGGAGCTTGGGGGGGATGTCCGAGAGATCGAGGCATCGCGAGGCCATCGAGAAGTCACGCCGACCCATCGCGGCCGCCGCAAAGCTGCGGATCGTGGCGTTGGGGTCGGTCCGCCCCTCGGCCATCGCGGCCCTCGCCTCCTGGGCCGCGCGCTGCCCCTCCGAGGCGAGTTTCCGGAGCCGGCCGATCCGCCCCACGGTGTCGGCGTCGAATCGCCACTTGCCGTCCGCCTGACGGGCCAGGGCGATCGGTTGCCCGGCCACCTCGTCGAGCACCACCCGGTCCCCCTCGGTATGATTGGGGACGCTATAGAGCGGAATGGCCTGGCGATTCAGGATGAATTCCAACTGATGCGCCAGGAGCGCGGCGTCTCGCTCGCGCATCTCGGGATCGAGCCCGTCCAGGTCGAGGCAATCGATCGCATTGGCGATCAGGCTCGTCGATCGATCGTACCCCATGATCGCAAAATAGAAGGTTTCCAACGTCTTCCGAGGCGTCGACCGGTCATTCCAGCGCGCGGGGTCTTCGGGCGGCTTGTCGGGTTTCGCGCCCGTAACGGCAATCTTCGGTGCCGGAGGAGACGGGGAAGCCGGGGCCTTGGCGGCCGGGGGGGGATGTTTGGGGGGTCGCCGATTCCGGTGCCTGCAGGAGGGCGATCAGGGCCAGCAGCGGCAAAGTCTTGCGGTCGAACATCTTGGGCCTCCCTGCCTCAGGATGCGAGATTCGCCGACGCGCGGAGAGACGAGGGCCGACCATTACGAGTTGGACGCGTTTTCGAAACACGACGCGAACCCTGGCCCTCCGGTTTCGCACCCGGCCGAACTAGATATACCCGTTCCGCGATTCCCGGCAAGGCGGAAACCGGCAACCCGGCCTCTCCCATTCGCGCCCGGCCCAGCCGATTCAGCCGGGGCCGTGCGAATCGAACAGGTTGTGGATCGCGCCGGCGATCGCGCCGTGGCGTTTGCTCCGCCTGGCCCGGACGATTCGGCAGTCGGCCGAGGATGGGGCCAGCGACCGTTCCCTCGCGCGATTGCAGATCGACTCGAACAGCCCCTCGCGGACGTCGAAGAGCCGGCCATGGATGAACAGGGTGGCCGGATTCCAGAGATTGATCGCCGCCGCGATCGCGATCGCCAGATACTCGCTCACCACCTGA
>CALKTZ010001073.1 GCA_937997355.1 uncultured Planctomycetales bacterium
CCCGACGCCGCCGAACTGGCGAGGCGAGTGCTTCCCCCAGCCGAGGAGTCCGAAATGCAGCCGACAGGATGTCTCGATCCGAACTCGGGTCATGGGCTTGAGGATTCCGCGTTGGCGGGCGACGCGCTGGCCGCGGCGTTCTGTACGAATTGGCGTAAAAGCGCGATCGCCGCATGCTCGGCGGGTCCGCCGGTCTTTTCCACGAGGATTTGTAGCTTGTGAAACTCTTCCAGGATTTTCGGGGGGGGGATGAGCCCCACGCGCGTGGCGAGGATCGCCGCTTCAATAACGGCGTGCTTGGCCCGATTGAATCCGAAGAAGTCGCGGAGCCGGCCCTGCGCGACGCTCTCGACGGTGATCGTCGTGCGCTCCTCGCGATCGTCGATCGACTGGACCCGAAACTCATAATAGCGGCACGCGTTGACGAGAATCCTCCCCAGGACCGAATCGGCCGGGCGGGTCTCCGGGAGCGGGTCGACCGCGACCCCGATCGCGGTTTGAGCCAAGAGAAGGACGTCGTCGGTGACGTGCAAAACCCCCTCTCCGCGTTCCTTGAGGTTCCGGTAAGTGACCGACGTCCGGAAAGGCCGCAGGACGAACCTCGCGAATTCGAAGCCCGGCTGGGGATCGACCGACGGCCCCATCGGGGCGATATTCAGGAGGCCGTCCGAACTCAACGTTGTCACAATCCCTTCCAAGATCACGCGGTCGCTTCTCCATGAGTGTCTCGATCGCGAGCCGAGGAATCTTGTTCCTGGCCCTCGCGGCTTCGTCCTCGGCCCGGCTTGAGCTTCGACTTTCGCGCCTGATGGCTGATCTCCGGCTCGGTCAGGAATCCCCAGTCGAGTGATTGATCCTGCCGATAGGCCTTGCTCAGCGTCAAGGCGGTTTTCGCCTTCATCATCTCATAACCGAGATAGAACGCATGCGACGGATCGGTGACGCCCATCCGGTCGAACAGCAGAAAGGGATCCGAATCCGAGAGGAGATGCTGATGATTCATGGCGTGAATCGAGTCATCCTCGGCGAAGATTCGCCAGTTCGGATCTCGAATCCTTCGCTGGAGCTCGGCGAGATTCTCGGGACCGAATCGCTCGATCCTGGGATCGCGCAACATGACCAGTCGCGGCTCCAGATGCTTGGGGAGGGTTTGCCGGGTGACGGAATGGTAGACCAGGCGCCTGGCCAGATCGATCTCACGCACGGAGGAGCGCGCCCAGTTGATGACCTCGGTGGTCAGCACGCTCTTGATTTGCAACTCCTGGCAGAAGCCGAGGAGCAGCGTGTTGACTCCGGCCGAGTCGACGTCGGTCAACTCCGTCAGATTCCCCACCCCCATCATGATCTCGGCCTCGGGATAACGGCGTCGGACGTCGAGATAGCGCCCCATCGAGGCCGCGAAGCCGAATCCGATCGGCTCCAGGATCGGGTCGATCCGAAACGGGATTTTCCCATCGGTCAATATCCCGATGGAGGATTCCAGGCCATCCAAAGTTTTGGGATCGTCGGGGATGACGACGACCTCGACGCCCCAGTCGAGGGCGCGATCGACATTCGTGGAATTGACGCTCAGCACGAGCTCGGCGCCGGCCCGCACGGCGGCTTCGACCTCGATCGGGTTGAAAGTGTCGATCGAAACCCGAATTCCCAGATCGCGAATCCGCCTGACCGCCTCGCCGACGTCCCCCCAGGTCATCCCCGGATCGCAACCGAGGTCGATCCAGTCGGCCCCTTGCGCGGCAAGCCGTCCGGCATCCGCGACCAAACGTTCCATCTCCTGGCGAGGCGCGTGGTTGATCTCGGCGAGGATTTCGATGTCATATCGCCCATATCCATCCTGCCCGGGATTCCGGCCGATCCCAAAAATTCGGGGAAGCTCGCGCAGGTCGGTCGGCCCAAGCTCCACCGGGACGGTCCCCGCCTTCTGCTGAACCGGATTCAAGTCGCCCCGGCAAAAGCCCGGCAGGATGATCCGGTCGATTCCGGCGGGCACTTCGAGATGACGAGCCACCCATTGCGGCGTCATCAGGGCCGCCACCGAGATCGGCAGGACGGCGACCTCAGCCCGAAACAGTCCCCGTTTCGTCAAATCTTCCAGCACCCCCCTGAGCGCGAACTCCGCGAGCCTTCCGGTCACGAACAGCAGGCGAGGGGGCCGATCTTGACTGGAGGCGTCGGGCGATGTCAACGGATGGCTCCTCCCTTGGAGGCTGCTTCTCGCGTCCATGGGCCAATCGGTCTCATTGGAGGG
>CALKTZ010001074.1 GCA_937997355.1 uncultured Planctomycetales bacterium
AGTGTTTTTACCTCGTCAGGGGTCAGTTGCGAGGGGTCGGCCACGCCCGCCGCATCCATCACCGCGCGAACCTCAAGGGCTTCCAGGGTCGGCTCGACTCGTCGCCGTTTCGATCGATTGCTTCGCGAGCCAAACCAACCCATCCGCTTGTCCTCCCCGCGACGCACAGGCGCCGTTCCAAACAAACCCTTCCTTGAGGAATCAGTCTGGAAATCGGCACAGGGGGGACCAGGCTTGACCCAATTTATCGGGACAACCCAGAAATGCGTTAAATTCGCCAAAATTTACCCATGCCGCAAAAACCCTAACGTCAAATGGGCATCTCACCGATCTCAATGACGAAAACCGGAGCGCCGTCGCCGCGCTCCGTGCCTCATTTCGGATTGCCGTCCTGGCCGCCAAACGTCGAGGGAGACCGGATCGAATGGGGAAGAGTCGGCCCCTCGGTATCAGCCGCCGGGTTTTCGCCTCATTCCTGGTTGCGCTCGGGGTTCTGGCCGGCATCGGCCCAGCCCGCGGAGCCGACCTGCCGGCGGTGTTCCCCGAGACGACCATCCCCCAGCCCGCGACCTCGACCAAGCCGGCCGCGCGTCCCCCCGTCCTCGGTCGGCCGATCGACGAACCGAGGCGGCCGTCAGCCCCCGCCTCCCATCTTGATCCTTCCGAACCCGACACCACCTTCGAGCCCAGGTCGATCTTCCTTCAGCCGATGGACCCGCCGCTGGGATATACCGGGCCATCCGGGATCTTGCCGAGCGAAGGGGCGGAATCGAGCCATTTCGTCCCGGTCGAGGATCGTTGGCGGCTCGGCTACCCCGAGTGGGATCGCTACGACAAGGGGCATCCCCTCCTGGACGACTATCCCTACATGCTCGGCCGGTTGTTCGACCCGTACAACCAGAACGTCCTCAAGGGGGACTACCCGATCTGGGGGCAGCACACCTTTTTGGACATCACCGCCCTGGCGAACCTCTCGTTCGAGCCCCGGCAGCTCCCGACCCAGACGACGGCCTTCGAAAGCACGTCGCTCCCCTTTCGCGAGAACTTCTTCGGGCGATCGAGCAGCTTCATCACCCTCGACTACTTCTCGTTCTCGGTCGACCTCTTCCACGGCGACGCCGCCTTCAAGCCGGTGGACTGGCGGATCAAGCTCGTGCCGACGCTCGGCGTGAGCAACTTCTCGTTCAGCGAGCTGGCGCAGGTGAGCCCGAATGTCTTGCAGGGGACCGAGCGCACCCGGACCTTCTGGGCCTTGCAGGAGGCGTTCATCGAGGCCAAGCTGGCCGACCTCAGCCCCGACTACGACTTCCTCTCGATCCGGGCGGGGAATCAGCCGTTCATCAGCGACTTCCGGGGCTTCCTCTTCTCCGACATCAACCGGGGCGTCCGGCTCTTCGGCAACCTCAACTCGAACCGCGACCAGTTCAACCTGGTCTACTTCCGCCAGTGGGAGAAGGACACCAACACCGCCCTCAACACCTTCAACGACCGCCGGCAGAACCTGTTTTTCGCCAACTATTACCGCCAGGACTTCCTCTTCCCCGGCTACACCACCCAGTTCAGCCTGACCTACGACAACGACCCGGGCTCGTTCCTGTTCGACAACAACCGCGTGCTGGTCCGGCCCGACCCGGTCGGCATCTTCCAGAAGCACGCGGTGAACGTCGGCTATTTCGGCTGGGCGGGGGACGGGCACATCGGCCGGTTCAACCTCACGCATCAGTTCTACTGGGCCTTCGGCTACGACCAGCTCAACCCGCTGGCCAATCAGGCCCAGACGATCAACGCCCAGATGGCGGCGATCGAGGGCTCCTACGACCGCGACTGGGTCCGCTTCCGCGCCTCGTTCTTCTGGTCGTCGGGCGACCACAACATCAACAACGCCCAGGCGACCGGCTTCGACACCATCCTCGATGCCCCCAACTTCGCGGGGGGTCCGTTCAGCTTCTGGAACCGTCAGCAGATCCCCCTCTTCGGCGTGAACCTGGTGCAGCGGCTCAGCCTGGTCCCCGACCTCCGATCGAGCAAGATCCAGGGGCAGGCGAACTTCGTCAACCCCGGCCTCCTCCTCCCCACCCTCGGCATGGACTTCGACCTCACCCCCAAGCTCAAGCTGATCACCAACTACAACCTGCTCTGGTTCGATGCGACCAACGTGCTGGAGCACTTCCTGTTCGACGGCAAGATCGACCGCTTCATCGGCGCCGACCTGAGCTGGGGCTGCGAATACCGCCCGCTCCTGAGCGAGAACGTCGTGCTCATCAGCGGCGTCTCGATGCTCCTCCCCGGCCAGGGCTTCAACGACCTCTACAACAACTTCGACAGCCGCGTCAGCACCCTCGTCGCCGGCTTCGCCAACGTCCTGCTGGCGTTCTGAGGCGGGCTTATTCGATAGAGCTGCTCCTTATCGTCACGAAGACCAGAGGCTTCTCCAGGACTTTCCCCGGCATCGCATTCCAGGATCATCGTGCAAGGTTATAAAATGCCCTGATACGACCTCGGAGGACGTGATGAAGTTACCTCGAATCCGATTCACGATTCAGCGAGTGCTGATTGCCGTGGCTCTCCTCGCCGTGGTCTTGTCGTTGGTCATAAAGCCGATCCTCGACCGGCGCTACTGGATGAACCGCGGTTCGTACCACATGAATCAAAGTATGAAATTCATGGTTCGAGCCGAGAGAGTGGAGGGGCAAGACAACGAAGCTTACGAAAGGCTTTGGCAACGGTACCTATGGCATCGGTTACTCGCTGCCAAGTATATTCGCTCGGCCAATTATGGGGGTTCCCCCCCGTCCACCGAGGGCCAGCCTCCTCCTGTCCCGGAATAAGCATTCGATCATCAATACAATAGATGGCTGAGTATCATTTGAAGGAAATGGCCGGGTGGCCTGATTCGGGTGCCACGGGTCTTCAGACCGTACGTGTTGAGCGGGGGGGGCGACATCATAAGCCGGAGCGAAAACGGGACTGGCTCGCCGGTACCCCGCGCGTGCCTGTCCCATTTTTCGCGGGACCGGGCGAACAGCAACTACCGGAGACCTTCGGTCGGGCGTCTCAACGGGGTCGGGAGACCCGCGCCGAACAGAAATCCTCCCCCCGCTAAACACGTACT
>CALKTZ010001075.1 GCA_937997355.1 uncultured Planctomycetales bacterium
ACGTTCCCGGCGAAAGTCCCGATCGCCACGTTCGACCGGGTCAGCTTGGCATGGATGCTGTCCATCGCGCTGTCGAACGGAGTGGCGTCGGCTTTGATGTCGACAAAGAGACTGGCAAGTTTCCCGCCAAACATGAACATCTCCTATTCTATTCCGAGTTGCCTGTGGAGTTCCTCGAACGAATTGAACGATGTCCTGCCCCGCTCGTCCGGGTCGTCGACGGTGAGCATCGCCGCGATCTGGGAGTGGGTATGCCGGCATGTCTCCTCGGCGGTGAACTTCAGCCGCTGGGCCGCCGCCCGGAAGACCGTCTCCCAATCGACCGACGATTCCGGACCCGCCGCGTTCCGCCTGAGCGTCTTCACCACCTGCGGGTATCTCGGGGGCGGGGCCACCCCGAACAACACATGGATGACCCGGAGATAGTCCCGGTCGCCTCGCCGCCTGAGCCCCGACCACACCGCCCTGGCTTCCTCGCAGGTCGCCCCGGGCTGATGGATGAGCAAGGCCCGGTGGAACAGTTCCGTCTGGCCGCGCGTCGTGTCGAAGATCGCCGCAGCCGCCGGAGTCCCGATCTGGGGGGGCCATTTCGACATCACCACATTGGCATGCTTCATGAGCCGGTCCCGGAACCCCGGCCATATCTCGTCGATGTGGTCGTCGATGTCCGGGAGCGGGGGCGGGGTGCTCGCCGCGATCCAGGCTTGCAGGTCGGCCAAGTCCCCGATCGTCAACTCGGAGAACGCGTAGGTTTGCCCCCCGAGATCGATCCTGAGTTCCGGTCGCCTTGCCTGTCGGACGAGATCCATTTCACCTGCCCCTCGGTCGGAGGATGCGTTCGAGCTTCTCGGCCTTGGCGGACCATCCGGCCGCGATCTGGTCGGCCAGTTCCTGCATGCGGGCCTCGCGGTCCCGGATGCTCTCGGCGATCGCGGCAACGGCCTGGTCGAACGGATTGGGTGGGAGGACGATATTGAACATCGCGGTCATGCCCCCCTCTTCACGAGATGGCCCCGGCCGAAAGCGGTCTGGAAAATCCAACTGAACGGCACGTCTTCGAGGTTGACTTTCTCTTCCCGCTCCCTCGCGGCGTCGATGTCCGCTTCGGTCTCGGCGTCGAGTTGGCGGTAGATCCGTTCCGCCTCCTCGCGCGTGGTATCCGGCCGGTGGACCATGAGGGCCTCGTGCATCAGCTCGACTTGCCCGGCCCGGGTCGCCATCAATTCCGCCTGCTCCGGGAGCGTGGCGAGCCTCGGGGGCCAGGCTTCGAGCTTCTCCATGGCGCGGGTGAACAGCCGGTCCCGCTCCTTCTCGGTCAGTGCGTCGATGTTCGGATCTTTGAGGACTTCCAGGGGGTGTCGCTTCCGGGCTTTGATCCACCCGGCCAGGCGGTCCACCTGCTCCGGCCGGAGTTCGGAGAACCCGTACTCCTCGCCGCCGATGGTCAGGACCAGTTCGGGCTTCGCTTCGATTTCAACGCTCACGTTCAATCTCCGTTGGGGTCGGGGGTCAAAGGTCGTCGGGGGTGTTCCCGGGCTCGTAACTCTTCACGTCGGCGACCACCTTTTCGCCGCCCGGCCCCGTCATCGAGACGCGCGTCGGCCTAGTCGTCCAGCATGAGGACAGCGCGGCGAGGAATTCGGCGGGGCTCCAGTCGCGCGTGGGGGCCACCTTCGCCAGCCATTCGGCGAGCTTCATCGGGGCGGCCTCCTCGCGCGCGAAGGGGTGTCAAAAGGCGACAAGTCTGATCGCTTGTGAGCTTCGTTTTGCGTAGTAGACATTGCGTAGTACCTCCTGAAAAAGAAGACGGTCGACTCATTGACGACCGCTTTCAAGTGGGTTTAGTGGGTTTAGTGGGTTTGATTTCGCTCCGTCTGACCCTGAAATGTAAGCTCAAACGGATCATGATCCGGATCGACTGAAAATTTTCTCGTGCTGGGGTTTTCAGACCCACTAGATACACTAGATCCACTGCCAGCTTTCACGACATACCATGCATTGATTCCGTTCGTGAGGCCACATTTGAGGATTTTCCCGCCGCAATTTCGGCCCCGGAAACTCTTCAATCGAATGCCAAGCGTGCGGGCCGTCGGGAGTCCGCCATCACGCGACCACGACGCGAAAATATTGCGAAGATCCGCGAAACCATCGGGGTGAATCGTGAGTTCTTCGATGGCCTTGGCTGCGGTCATCCCTTTGGTCATGTTGGCCGAGTCGCAAAGTGCTTCCCATCCGGCTACCACCGCGTTCCGCTGATTTGTCTCTTCATCGTTCTCGATGAGGGAGGCGCGAGTTAGGCATGGGTCCACGCCGGTTGCCCAGTGAACGGCGTTCCGGATCAATCCGGACCACGCGGGGAAGTCCATCGGGGTCAATTTCTGATCGGGCATCCCATCGACGATGTAGCCTCGGAGAATCGTCAACGCCGAGGCTACATAAGCCCCGCGGTTCGCTTTAACGTGCGAGAGGATATCCCCTTTGATCTTGAAGTCCCGCCGCTCCTCGGGCCGCTCCTCGTAGGTTTCCAGGGGGATCGGGACAACCCGCCGCAATCCGTCGCCTTTGATCCCCAGGTTGTTCCCGGTGGCATAAAGGACGGTATTCATCGGAAGCTCTGGGGTCATCTGGGATTTCCCCAGGATGCGACCCTTCATCGTCCTCGCCGTGATCGCCCGGTCGAGCGCCGATCCGCCGATCGAGAATCCGGTCGAGACGTTGTCGAACAGCAAAAGCCGGTCGTCCGCCATCACGACCGAAAGCATCATCTTCTGCATTTCTTCGTCGTTGTCCGGGTAGGCTCCCCGGGCCATCTCCCGGCCGGTGGCAATGATCGCGATGATATCGCAGAGCTTGGATTTGCCGGTCCCAGGAGTATTGGCGTCGATCAGGAAAAGGGGCGTCGGGCCGTCGATCATGAATCGTGCCAAGGGGGTGAGCAGCGCGGCAAGCCAGGCCGCCCGGGAAGCCTGATGCCGCTGCACCTTGTCTGGTCCGTCGTTGATCACGGTGTCCGCAAAGGGAAAGTCCTGGACGAGCGTGTAGAGAATATTCGCGGCCAAACTTGCATCATCCCGGCTCGGCTTGGGTCGGATCGGAATGAACTCGATTCCGGGCTGAAACCAAAGGCCGGTGTCGGGGTCGTAACCGGGCCGATCGATCAGGCTTCCATCGCATCTCAGTGTCGGAGCTTCAACGATCCCTTCGAGCGGCGGGATGCAGTCGGGCCAGACTCCCATGGTCGCGATCATGTCGGGTAGGTATCCCGGGATGTTCGCCTTGCGGGGCTTCAGGCTGCTAGTACCGTCTTCCCCGCCTCGCATCTTAAAGAAGACGACATGCTTCGTCGCTACTCGTCGCAGTTGGGCGGTCGGGATCGGCATAATCCGAAGGTTACCCGGAGGCCGCTGGATATCATTCCGCGTCGGCTTGGGCTTCACTTCGGCCAGGATCTGGACCAGCGAATTAGCCCGCTGATAGATGTTCGGTTCCTTGCTGATGGCTTCAACGACCTGGTCCGCAACCTCGTGCTCGAATATGGAAAGCTCGATCGCCAC
The DNA here is from genome assembly GCA_937997355.1 of uncultured Planctomycetales bacterium. Taxonomy (GTDB): domain Bacteria; phylum Planctomycetota; class Planctomycetia; order Isosphaerales; family Isosphaeraceae; genus CALKTZ01. The sequence goes on from CALKTZ010001075.1 coordinate 3,555, forward strand.
CCGACCGTTTCCCTCTGCCCGAATCTCGTGGATGTCAAGATCCGTATCAGCCTTGGAATTTGGCGAAGCCTTGCCCGCCGCCTGCCTCGGCTTCTTTGCCTTGTCTTGCTTGAGAAACTCCCCTCGCTCGGTTGTCTTGCTCCAGGCGTCTTCAGCTTTATGGTTGAGTTCCTTCTTGGACCATTCGGGTTGGCATTTCTTGTTGTGAATATCCTCAAGGATAGTCTTGAGCTGGGCGAGCGTAATCCCGCCATTGCCCTTGCCGTCCTCGCCGAAATTCTTGACCAAGGCACACGCCGCGGCGAACGTGCGGTCGTGCCCGTTGTCGCCGCTGACGCCCCCGTCTTGGGTTTCCGCGTACTCCTTCGCTCGATCGAAAGCGGTCCATTCTTGCACGGTCGAACGTGCGGCCCGAGGTGAACGCGAGGCTTTCTGAGTTGGCGGCTCAGGCAAAGTGGAAACCGGCTCAGGTTTCGGGCAATATACCTCCACGAACATCGCCAGATCGAGCGGTGGGCATTCCTTCCCGACCGGCGATTCCATCGTGACCATGCGGTGTGGCCGCTCGGGCGAGTTGACGCCCTTGCACTTCATCGAGCCGACCAGGGGCATCACCCGGGCCGGGTTCTTCGTCTTCACGTCGACCTTGACGAGCCCATCGGAATAGCGTCCCGCCACCCATCCGATGAACCGTTCGACCAGTTCATTGTGCTCCGGGTCGTTCGGGTATCCGGGAAGCCGCACGAGGCACCAGCAGCCGTTTCCGGAGCATCCCCAGATCGATGACGCTTCGAGGGTCGGATGGTCGGCCAGGAACGCCTCCAGACGTTCGCGTGCCGCGCCGAGTTCTTCGTCGGTGCTGCTGATCCCCGAGATCCGTTCGACGTCGAAATCGAGGAACGCCCATTCGAGACTGGCGATGTTCTCGTCTTTGGTCGAGCGATCGGTGATGGTCAATTCTTTAAACAAGTGTTTGAATGAAGGGTTGACCGGATTGACAGTAAGGTAGGCTGAAGCACCCTTCAGTTTCTGAATCGAGGTGCGGAAGTTATCGGGATGGTCGGTCCAGAACGAGAAGGTCTTCTTGTATTTCTCGGATGGGATGATGAAACCGGCTCGATCGCGATCAGCTTCGAACACTCGGATTTCGCGGACGCCGCCGCCGAGAGCTTCGATGAAGTCGACGGTCGGATGAGGGGGGACTGCCACCCTTGGGGGAGCAGTCCCATTTATGGACGTGGGTTGATCTGGGCCGGCTTGCGGCGTAGGATAAATCATCGCGGTGATTTTCTCGTGAGGTTGATCACCGTGCCGCCCATCAGCCAGACGATCGGAAGTCGTCTCGGCCGAATCAAAGGAGCCCTGCTGCCAGGCGGGGCTTTCTTTTTGCGCCGGTGATAAGGCATAGCTTGTACCCGCCGTCACTTCATTGCAAGGTGCGAACGTCCTTGCCGGTCATTTCTCCCCATCCCTGAATCTAGACCACCAGCGTTCCTTGCCGGCTTCACGTCGATCGAGAATTCGAGATTGCAGCCCCGCAGCGATGGACCGTAGCCCGGTTGTGGAGCCGGCTCGATGAAGGCTCGGAGCCGCACAGGGGGCAACGAGGTTGATCGATCACACCGCCGCCCCCGCCATCGCCTCGACATCGGCCACCCGGTAACGAGGCGGAATCCCCGGGATGAGCTGGACCTTGATCCGGCCTAGAAGGGCCTGCCTGAGCAACCAGGCCGGGGCGCGGCCCGCGATGTCGCAAGCGCGACGCTGGCCTACGTACTCCCCGGCCACCACGGCTTGATTGTGCTCGTATTCCATCGGCTTGTATCCTCGGTTGTGGGGTCGCGTAACTTGCTGTAGCGATCGGGGCAAAAAAAAGAAAATGCTTATATCTCGTGGGTCACTTCACAACTCTACCAAGAGGCCGACAGCGTGGAAGACTAGGAGATCGGTTTTTACCATCGGTTACACCGGCATTATCGGTTAGGCCGACCGGCCCCGGATTCCCCTTAGAATCCACTCCCGTGAACATGGGTTCGAATCCTTGGGATCAGTCCCTGTCTAATGCTTATGATGTAGGATCACCCAGGATTGTCAAGGGGCTCCGCGATGTGTTTTACGTGTGTCACACGTGGTGCTAAGTGCCTGTGTGCCCGTTGGTTACAACTGAAATCAACTGTTCGCGGTCCCATGAACACTCGCAAATGCTTATGAGCGCAAGGGTTGCGTCGAGCCAAAAGTCGACTAGTCGTAAAGACGAAAGTCTAGAATTCAATGGAACTTGCGTCGAAAAAATTCCGTTATTGGGACGGAAAATTTTTCCGTGGAACCCATCCCGCTCCCGGGAAATCGGCGCGAACCCGCCCGATCAGACATACTGTACCCGATGTCCTGGACCTGCGTTCAGGCAAACGGGGCGATCTGGCGAACATAGTGGTGATTATCAGAATCACCCGAATTCAGACGTGATGAGGCGATGGGGTGAGATTTGGCGTGGGGTGGGCATGGGGTTGTCCCCCTCTTTGATTGTACAGGGTGTCGGACGTGGGCTCTACCGCCGGCGCTGGACTCGAGGTGCGCCTTGATGTGATTGTCGAGCCGCTTCGCGCGGAACTTTAGGGGGCCGAGCGCCGGGCTTCCTGTCGCTCGCCTAATTGCGAACCTCGATACTGGCCGTGATCTGATCGAATCCCTCCAGTACTCGCGAGATGATCCGGCGGTTGATCTCGACGGCCCGTTGTCCGCCGATCGAATCAAGTTCTATCCCGTCACTCAAGAGTTGATCCTTGACGTCTTCCATGAGTTTCTCGGTGATCTCGTCATTGGAAAGCGTCTCGCCGCCCTGCTGGTCATCTACGAACTTCATGACATTGAAGACGATCGCTCTCGTGTAATCCCGCGCCTCATCTTCAACGTTGAATTCGGCCTGAATCTCGGCCGCCGTGCCATCGATGATACGGTCGAACATCTGGTGGCAAAACTCGCGTTCGCTCATTTCATCCCTTTCCGCTTTGAAAGGTAATCCTCGACGATCTTCCTCGCGAGTTCAGCCATCGTGGTTTGCTCATGCGCCGCCGCGATCCTGAATTGAGCATGGACATCGGCCGGTAGCGCGAGCCTGACAAACTTCACTTCTTTCTCGATCTCAGTTGCGGTCATGTTCGCGGCCTTTTTCTTCGCCATCGCGGGTTGCTCCAAGGTGAGTGATCGGCATACGCACCGACAATACCGCAACTCCGATGATAGCGTCCACTTAGTATATGGCCGTCGACTAATGGAATCAATGCGATTTTTGGAATTATTTGCAATTACCCCATTGACTGAGTTATCGCATTAACGCTATTATTGCTCTTGTCGGGTCGAGCGTCGGCCCGATCAAACGAAAAAGGCCGGTCAGTGCGGGAACACTGAGCCGGCCGAGTAGATGCCCCTAGCAATCACGAAAGGTTCATCTGATGAGCATTCTTACCCGAATCCGCCCGAATGTCCAGAACCATCTGTTCACCAGCACCGACCGGGCCGTCGCCGCCCTTCGCCGGGAACTCGATCGGCTGAACTACAATCCCGCCTACAGTCGCGAAATCTGCCAGATCGCATTCAGCGAGGGATGCCTGCTCGACGCCTACGACGCGGGCCTGATCGACGGCGAGGATTACGAGAGCCTTACCGAGCTGTTCGCGGCCTCGTTCGATGAGGTCCACCCGTCCAGCCCGAAGTGGAACGACGCCTCCCGCTGGGAAGCCCCGATCCCGACGGCCGAGGAATCGCGGGCCTATGCCGAGATGATGGGGACCTTCGATCCGAACGATTGCACCAGCGACGCCGATTTGCTCGTCCCGCCGCCCGACCTGGAGCCGGAGCCGCTCACGAATTGGGATGAGTTCGCCCGGTGGTCAACCTCGCTCGAAGCGAGCCATCCGGACAGATACCTCGAGGTCGAGCTGGCCGAGGCCGGAATCCGCCGCTGAGCGAGAGCCCCTGCAATCCCCGCGCACGCGCGAGATGAAACAACTGCGGATTGTCCGCAGTTGGCTCTGGTCTTCCTGCAATCCCCGCGAGTGCGCGAGATGAAACACCTGAGCCCAACTGTAACAATGTTACACCTGAGAACCTGCAATCCCCGCGAGTGCGCGAGATGAAACACCCGCGGGGGCCTCGAATCGCCGGGGCTCTCGCCTGCTTCGCCCTTCGCATTCATCAGAATCCATCAAGGCCGAATCTTCATCAAGGAACGACACCATGAACGAAACCGTCACCGAACGGGCCGCGATCGGCTTGCGCCCCAAGCCTGCGGCCCCGATCGATCCCCTCGAAATCGACGTCCCGCCAATCAGTAAGACAGAGCAACGGACGGTCGCACACGCCATCGACTACATGGCCGGATGCTACGAAGACCTGCTCAACGTGGAGCGTGATTACGGGCCGCTCTACGACCTACATGTCCCTCGCGGGGCGAGCACGAAGTCGTGCGGAGCCTGGGAGAGCGCGAGCAGTGCCGTGGACGGCTCCCTGTCCAAGATAAGGAGAGCCCTGATCAGCATGGTGCTGCTGGCTTGCGGGCGGATCGCCTCGATGCCCAAGGATTGGGGCGACGACCAGGAGGATGTCGACGTCCGATTCGTGGGCCGACACGGCGACTGCTCGATTCGGACTTCGCGGTATGTCATCACGGTTAGCTTCGAGCCGTTCGACGAAGAAGAAATGCACCTCTCGGTTGTCCCCGCCTACATGGCCCTCAAGGTCCCCACCGCCGGAATCGCGAAAGGCGGTGAGAAATGAGCCGCAAGAAATTGGTCAGGCTTGGCATGGGTGCCAATGGCACAACGAACGCAATTTGATTCCAGCCAACCAAGGACACGAAGATGAGCGAAGACCGCAGCGACCAGTCGAAGCGACTGACGTATGAGCAAATCGGGGAACGTCGGCGAGCCAGCTACCAGGCCGAGGAAGAAGCCAGGAAGAAGAAGCAGGCCGAGGAAGACGAAAGGTGGGTGAACCACTCAACCCCAGTGATCGCCCGAAGACCCTATCCGACGAGCTGACCTTTCCCCTCCCCTTCCGCCCTACTCGATGCGCCCCTCGGCACTGAGTAGAGCCCGACAACCCGCACAAGCCGCACGGCCCCCGTGGTCATGCGGCTTTTTCTTCGTCCTCGCTTATCTCGTCGCCGTGGTCTACCCGATCAGTAATCTTGACGGAACCGGGGGACTTCCTCCGGTCCACCAGAACGAGGCCCTTGCAAGCGGCCTGAATAGCTTCGACCGCGAACGCGGAGCGGTCCATGCCCCGTAAAGCCGCCGCTGCGGCCCAAAGGGCATGCGTCTTGGCGTCGACCTGGATGGAAGCTTTTACGGGCTTGCCCTCTCGCGGAACGGCGGGTTTCCGTGGTCTTGGGGTTGGAGCAGACACGTACGATCCTCCAATGCGACTCCGAGCAAGCCCCCAGCTGATCACTGGCGGGCTTGTTTCGTTTTCGGCTCGGAGCATCCCCGCACTTGCGTCTCTCCCGCGTGACCTCATTACTGGCGATGTCGCCAGACGCCCCTGTTCGCCCCGCTGAGCGATCGAGAGGGGAGGGGACAAGGGATTGACCCGTCGGCGGAATCGATGCGAGAATCGGCGACGTAGCGGTAGGGATTTGGGGCGTAACTGGGGGTCCACGCCTGGCAACTTCGTGTCCCCTCGGCGTGCGGATGAAACCCTTTGACAAGGTGGACAATCGCCTACTCGGCCCTACTCGCTACACCATCAGCCCGCCGCTTTCCGGCTCCCCACGCCGCCGGCCAGGCCGCTCGGATCGGGCGCGTAATGCCTCGGCTTCTCGGACGCCTTGACCTTGGGCAGCAGCGCATCGAATCCGCTCCGCAGGCAGGCCAGGCACAGGCCGATGGCGTCGAGATCCGCGCCGTCCTTGCAAAGCCCGCAACCCTTGCGTCCCGCTACCTCGATCGCCGGCCGCCAGCAGGTGCACTCGCGGACTCGGACCGCCGGAGTGAGCCGGACGGCCTGGGCCTCGCCGAGATTGAACCCGTTCCAATCGGCGCGAGGTTTCCGCCCCCGTTTCGGAGGACCGTCCGGTTTCACCCCGGGCTCGGATGTCGTCGCGGCGTGGGCAAGCCATTTCCGGACCGTCGATTCGGCGTCGACGTAGACCGGTTGGATCACCGGGATCTGGTCCATGGGGTCGGGGTCGTTGATGTTGCATCCCAGCCCCGCGAACCCCTTCGACTTGATCCGAGGAGACTGACCGATCTTGATCCACTTCCAGTCTTCGGGCTGGGGGTCGGGGGTGTCGTTCGACCAAAGCTCATATCCCCGCTCCTCCGCGACCGACGGGTCGAGCACGACGGACGCCACGTCGCCCCACCAGAGCATCGTCCCGAGTCGTTCCCCCTTCCGGACCAATCCGCGCAACTGGACCCGGGTTAATTTGAGCTTCGCGGCGAGTTCCTCGGCCTCGATGACGGCGCGGGGGAACAGCCTGACCAGCGCGTTTAAAAGCCTGTGCGGCATCGGGGCTCCTCATCATTGGGCCGAATGTTCCGGTTCCAGTTCTCCGACGCCGATGCCCATCTCCGGAGACCGGGCCAGCCAGTTGACGAACGCCTCCCCGCAGTCGGCACAGAGATCGGTCTTGGGGCGGAACTTCGACGCGAGAAGCCCGGCCGTCGCGGTGATCTCGACGACCGACACGCCTGATGTGACGATCGCGCCGCAACGGTCGCAAAAAACATTCTGGGTTCTCATTCGTCGTCTCCCATTTCCTGGGTCAGCATCGGGACGGGTTGTTTCGGTTGCAGCAGATAGTCGGGCTCGTGGTCCTGGTACTCGACGCGGATCGTCGTGATGCTCCCCGAGTGGTCGAGCTTCACGTTCTCGCGGTATTTCTCCGGCCGATGGGCGCGGAGCAGGAACATGATGAGCTGGTCGGAGTATTCCCGGACTCGGCCGCATTCCTCGCCCTGGTAGAACACCGGCTTCTCGGTGCCCTGCATGGCCCGCCTGCGGGCTTCGGATTCCATCGAGTCGACGGCCTGGTCGATGGCATCCTCCCAGGCATCGGCGAACTCGCGGTCGCCTTCCCGGGCCGCATAGGCGGCCTGCCGAGAGATGCCCGCGTCCCTCGCCGCCGCCGTCACGTTCGGGTCGATGGCGAGGGCCGCCAGGAACGCGGGCTTCCAAGCCGATAGGTGGGTCTTGATTGCATTCATGGCCTGGTTGTCCTGTCACGTGTCGGTGATCTGATCGAGCAGTTCTTTCACCCGGGAGTGGACCTTGGCCAACGCGGGCCGGAGCCAGGGGCGGGGGGCGATGCCATGCTTGGTCCCGAGTTCCATCGCCTTGCCGTGCTTTTTGTTGGTGCCCACCCTGGCGATCATCTCCTTGCGATCGACTTCATAGGCGACGCTTCGCCATAGGTCGCCCGTCTGCTTGTGCGGCGGTTCGCCCGGCTTCGAGGGGTACTTGCCGTAGATCCGCCGGCCTTTCTTGAACGTCTTCTTCTCCCCCTTGATGGTCGTCGTGAGGCTCCGAGTCGCCACCCCCGTCCCCGCGACGCCGAGTAAACGCTGGGCCTCGCGTTTCACTTCGATCGCGGCCCTGAGCAGGAACTTCACGGCGCGGCCTCGGACGTATTCCTTCGCCTCGTCGCCGTGCCATTCGAGTCGGCTGGTCATCAGAAAATCCCCCTCAAATAATGCCGCCGTCGATATACCTACCGAGCAGCCGGGTCGCCGCCGGGGGAATCGAGTCCTGCCCGGCATCGCCCCGCTGATAGGAGTAATCGCCGATGCTCTCGGAGCTGTAGGTCGTGCCGCCTTTGGAAAGGTCCGCGATCTGACGGATGGTCAGCTTGCAGGCGCGTTTCACGGGGTCCGGAACCTCGGCATAGCCATACTCGTAGACGACTTCGATGTTGCCGATCCCGTTCGGGAAGGCCGGGCCGTATCGCGGATCGCGGAGGCCGGAGCCCCGGACCAGCGCCCCCGTTTCTCCGTCGAACTGCCAGCCGTCGCCGTCGGTATTGTCGAGTGCCTCACCGTTGACCGTCACGGACTGGACGGCGAGCACCGGTTTCTTGCGGAGCCAGAGCCGCCCTTGGTTATTGCCGCTGCAAGTCTCGGTGACGGTCCCGGTCCCGAACGATCGGCCGCAGTAGTCTTCGATTGCCCGGGAAGCATCCGAGATCAAGGCGGCCTGTTCGTCGGCGTTGAGCGATCCGAAGCCCGGCCAGGAAGCCAGCACTTCGGCGTTGGTCACGAGATCCATGTCAGGCGGCCCCCGAATAGGCGTTGCCCAGCGTCTTCGCCGAGGCCACCGATGCCGCGTACGACGCGATCGGCGTATAGGTTGGCTGGTACAGCGTCGCGTCGATGCTGTCGATCGTGGCGTTCTGGTCGTTGTTGCGGACCACGACGACCTGGATGTAACGCTTCGTCGGCCGGTCCACGTCGATGAGGACCATCTTGGTTGCGTCGGCGTCGGTGTAGGCGTAGCCCGATCCGGCGATGTCGGCGAAGGCGTCGGAGCTGCCGTTGTCGCTGGAGTGCTGGAGCTTGACGGTTCCGGTCCCGCCGGAGACGATCGCCCCGAAGGTCACCCGGAAGAGCGCCGCCCCGAAGTCGATCGTGTCGATCGCGGTGGAGGTCACGGTGTCGTTCTTCCCGGCCGAGACGGAAGTCTTGATCCGGGAGGGGGAGACGGCCTTCAGTAAATTGCGAATGATCATGTCAATCGATCCTTGTGAGTTGGGTTGAGTTCGTCCGTCCGGTTTCAGGCGATCGGCCCGTCCCCGGCCGCGTATTCGAGCCGGGCGATATATCCCTCCTCCCGGTCCGGGTCCACCAGGACGCCGGCCAGGCGGTAGAGGTCGAAGGCGTTGACGAGGAGCTGCCTCGGCCCGTACTTCACCGTCGATGCGGTCTTCCATCGGATGCCGGTGATGAGGCCGAGCTTCATGATCAGCCGGGTATAGGGGTTGTGCCTCGGCGTCCCGGTCTCCGGGTCGACCGCATACAGTTCGTCGTCGGTGACGGACGTAACGAACGCCCCGTTGATCGCCCGGTCGAGCAGGGATTCGATGCCGTCGGCCGGGACCCAGTCGTCGGCCTCGACCGGCATCTGGCTTTCTCGCCCGAGGTTCCGCCTGAGTATCGCGACTTCGGCCCCCGAGGCTTCCGTCCCGCCGCCTCCCTCGCGGTTCATGACGCCCCTGAGCCGGATCACGAACGCGGCGGCCGCGTGCTGAATCCCGAGCACCTGGCCGATCACTTGCCTGCGATACCAGTCCGGCCCATCGTCTAGCAGCACGGCCCGCGCCTTGTGGGGGCCGACGAGCTTCTCGACGTCCTCCCTGCGGACGAAGGGCCAGATGCCATTCGTTTCCCGTATCTCTATCCCCCGCTTCTCGCACTCCGTCTTCCAGTCGTCGGGGCCGCCGCCGCCGACCGCGTTGGCCAGGCGGTGCATGCTGATCCAGTCTTGGGGGACGACCGGGGAGACGATCTGCCGGATCTCCGGCGGCTTCTTCGCTGCTTTGGTTGCTGTCGCTGGCATTGATATTTCCTTAACTGATGGAGGGTTGATCGGACGTCACTTCGTCCGCATGGGGATGGAATAAAGCAGGCCCGCCAGCGAAGTCTCGATATCGCGCCGCATCTTCCAGAGCATCGCGACTTCGGAGTCGGTGAGGATGTGGGGCTTGGCCTTGGTCCTGGTTTTCGTGAAGATGCCCCGGCGTTCCCGCTTTCCGCCGAGGACGAGCGGCCGGGCGATGCGGTCCTTCACCCGGGCCAATCCCCAGGATCGAGCCCTGAGTTCCTTGCGGGAATCGGCGATCGCCTCGGCCTTGAGGTGCTCGTAGCCCTCAAGCGAGATGTGGCCGCCGTAATAGTTCTTCTCGAGCTGGGCGAGCGTGCGGGCCAGTTGGCCCTCGCGGGTGTCGTTCATCGGATTGACTCCATGTGGATGGTGGGTACATCTAGTCCTTGGATGATCGTGATTCCGGACCCGCCGCGCGGGCCTCTCAGTCGGGCGTGCTCCAGGCATTCCCAGGGGTTCATGGCGTCGTGGAGCCAGGCGCGGAACCGGCCCCGGTAGTCGCGGTCGTCCCAGGGTCGGACGGCGCAATCTCGGCGATGGCGTGTCGCCCGGCCGCACTTTTTGCAGAATATCCAGCGTCGGCGTTCGATAGTCTTCATGGGCATATCACGACTCGGGAGCAACGGTCATGCGATGGTTGATATTGGCTGCGGTGCTGGGCTTGGCCGCCGGCTGCGGGCAGCCGCTGAGGGTCGATGCTTCGACGGACGAGTCGGCGCGGGCCTCGGTCAAGGCGATCCTCGATTCACTCTCGGAGCCGGAGAAGTCGGAGTTCCTCGGCGCGGCCATGAAATCAGCGATGCCTTTCGTCATGAAAGCGAGCTTCTCGAAGGGGACGACCAAATCGGACGGCGCGGCCATGTACAAGGTTCTCCACGGGATGACAGCCAAGGAGGCGATCGCCTGGTCGAAGCAGCAATGAGCGATGCTATCCCAGTACGGCCACCCTCGGTTTCTTCACGGCATCGAGCACCTTCCCGTTGATCTCGTTGGCTTTCTTGAGTTCGCTAAGCTGCTGCTGGGGTGTGTCGCTCTCTCCGTTGAGCTGGGCCGCCCGCAACTTGCTGGCGAAGTCGGACGCTCCCAGGACTTCGGATTTGAACTTGTCCTCTTTGGCTACGGCCTTCTCCATCGCCGCCTGGATCTGAGGGGCTTGCTGCTTCTTGGTCATCGCGACGAACGGATTCGCCTTGGCTTCCCGCTCGCCCATTCTGGCCAGGATTTCCTCGCGCTGGGCCTCGACGCCTTTCCATGTGGATTTGGCGGCTTCCGGCATCTTCGAGATCGTGGCCTCGAAGCCGTCGAGCAACCCCGAGAAGTCGGCAGCCTCCCCGGTGATGGCACCTTTGAGGGCCTTGTAGATATTGGCCCCCGCGTTCTGCGCCACCGTGACCACGGCATTGAACGAGTCGGCGAGGATCTGATACCAGTTGTCCCCGATCCACTTGCCGATGTTGACGATGTCCGTCCCCATCTGCTCGAACGAGGCAATGAACCCGCCAAACTGGTCAACCACCGGGAGGAATGCGAGGGACCAGACGTCGCCGAGGTTCCGCCACGCGGCCCCGATGGTGTCGACCCAACCGATG
>CALKTZ010001076.1 GCA_937997355.1 uncultured Planctomycetales bacterium
CGGGCCGATGCTGGCCGGATCGGGTACGGTCAGATGTCGGCCCTCGTCGCAGACCCGCCAGGCGGCTCGAACCTGCGATGATGTCGGCGTGTCAGGACTCCCGAGATTTTATGCTTTCGTCGTTCGAGCGAGTCGGCCTGGAATATGGATGCCGTGATCTTCGTCGGGTTGCAGGGTGCGGGGAAATCGACGTTCTATCGGGAGCGTTTCTTCGACACCCACGTCCGCCTCTGCCTGGACATGCTGAAGACCCGGCACCGAGAACGTCGACTCCTGCGAGCATGCGTCGAGGCACTCCAGCCGTTCGTGGTCGACAATACCAATCCCACCCGGGAGGAGCGGCAAGTCTACATCGGGGCAGCCAGGGATGCCGGATTCAGGATCGGCGGCTATTACTTCCGATCCCGAGTCGAGGATTGCCTGCGGCGAAACGAGCAACGAAAGGAAGATCGGCGGGTGCCCAAGAAGGGCATCCTCGGGACGGCGGGCCGCATGGACCTGCCCGCTCGGGGGGAGGGGTTCGATGAACTCTTCTACGTCAGGATCGGCGACCACGGCGGCTTCGAGATTGAGGGTTGGCGAGATGACGATCGATGAGCTTGACAGGAGGATGCGTGCATTCGAGTCCGTCCTCGACCCGATCGTGATGCCCGGCGTGTTCATGGTGGCCAGGCTGGACGGTCGGAACTTCACCCGGCTGACCAAGGAACTCCACCCGTTCGAGGCCCCCTTCGACCGGCGGTTCCATGAATACATGCTGAAGACCGCCGACCACCTGATGAGCGGCTGCGGGCTGAAGGTCGTTTACGGGTTCACCCAGAGCGACGAGATCAGCCTGCTCGTCGGGCCGGATGACGGCGGATTCGGTCGGAGGCTCCGGAAGCTGCTCTCGATCCTCTCCGGCGAGGCGAGCGCCAAGTTCTCGATCCTCCTCGGGGCGACGGCGGCGTTCGATTGTCGGATCTCGCAACTCCCGTCGATCGATTTGGTCATCGATTACTTCCGGTGGCGGGCCGAGGATGCCCACCGCAATGCCCTGAATGCCCACTGCTACTGGCTGCTGCGGCGGCAGGGCCGGGACATCGTCGAGGCCACCGAGGGGCTCCGTGGCCTGTCGACCTCGGCCAAGAACGAGTTGCTCTTCCGGGGCGGTATCAACTTCGGCGAATTGCCGTCGTGGCAGAAGCGGGGTTCGGGGCTATCCTGGGAGGAGTATGAGCGTCGGGGTGAAAATGCCCTGACCGGCGAGGAGATCGTGGCCCGGCGTCGGCGGATCCGCCACGAACCCGAACTGCCGGTGAAAGACGCCTACTCGGCATTCCTCCGTGACCTGATCTCGAAGACCGAGGGATGCCGTGGGCAGGTCGCATGACGAATTCGTCAAATACCCGAGGACGCCGCACCTGTTCGGCTCCAGGGGGACCGACGACGACAAGCACATGGGCGAGGCGGAGTCGCTTCGCTTCATCGCCGACACCTCGCTGATCGTCGAAGAGAAGATCGATGGCACGAATGTCGGCATCCATTTTTCGGATCGGGAAGAATTGGTGCTCCAGTGCCGGGGGCACTTGATTACGGAGGGGATGCATCCGCAATATGACCTGTTCAAGCAGTGGGTGGCGGTGAAGCGATCCGTCCTGGAAGGGCGGCTGGAGGATCGGTTCATCCTCTTCGGAGAATGGTCCTACGCCCACCATTCGGTCCACTACCGGGGACTCTCGCATTACTTCCACGAGTTCGACATCTACGACAAGCAGATGCAGGATTTCCTGAGCCTGGAACGGCGGCTCGAATTGCTGGAAGGGACGGGGCTGCACACGGTGCCCGTGATCCATACCGGGGCACTGGACCGGGATCGCCTCCTCTCGCTGATCGGCCCGTCAAGGTTCGACAGCCTGTTCGAGAACCCGCTGACCGGCCAGGCCGATCACCTGATGGAAGGGCTGTACCTGCGGACGGAGGCTGGGGGCGTGGTCACAGGGCGGGCCAAGTTCGTGCGACCCGAGTTCGTCGAGAAGATCAAGCTGAGCGAGCACTGGCAGCACCGGGCGATGATGGCAAACCGGCTCCGGGCGGGGGCGGACATCTGGACATGACGTGGGACAAACTTCGTGATTCGACGCCGGGCGACATCCTGGCCTGGTCCGGGGATCAACCCTGGGCTCGGGCGATGACGTCCTGCACCCAGGACGAGGGCTGGCATTCCGAAGGAGATGTCTGGACCCACACCAAGATGGTCTGCGCCCAACTTCCCATGTTGGACGAGCGGGCGAGCCTGACGCCCCACGATCGGACGGTCCTCCTTTTCACGGCGTTGCTCCACGACTCTGCGAAGCCGCTCACGTCGCAGGTCGATCCGGCGACAGGCCGCATCACCTCACCGAAGCACGCCGTCAAGGGCGAGCGCCTGGCACGGGCGGTCCTGCGTGATCTCGGCTGCGACCTGGCGACACGGGAGGAGATCGCCGGGATGGTCCGCTACCACGGCCGTCCTGCGTTCGTGCTGGAAAAGCCCGAGCCCGCCCACGAGGCCATCTCGATGTCGTGGCTCGTCAGCAACCGCTTGTTGTACCTGTTCGCCCTCGCTGACACACGTGGCCGGTCAACGGCGGAGATGGGGCGTCCCGAGGAGACCATCCATCTGTGGCGGCTCGTCGCCGAGGAGAATGGCTGCTTCAACCGGCCCTATCCGTTCGTCAACGACCAGGCCCGGTTCCTGTTCTATCGTCGGGAGCGTCCGAACCTGCACCACGTCCCCCACGAAGACTATCGCTGCACGGTGACGATGCTGTCGGGCCTTCCGGGGGTAGGCAAGGACTCCTGGCTAGAGGCGAACCGTCCCGACCTTCACGTCGTCTCGCTGGACGATCTCCGAGGCGAACTCGGCGTGGAACCGGGCGACGACCAGGGCCGGGTCATCCAGGCGGCACGAGAGAGGAGCCGGGAGCATCTGCGGGCGGGACATTCCTTCGCCTTCAACGCCACGAATTTGCTCAAGCAGACCCGGAGGCGATGGATCGACCTCTTCGCCGACTATGAGGCCAGGATCGAGGTCGTGTACATCGAGCCGCCGATGGCGGTCATCCTCGACCGGAATCGGCGACGTGAGCGTCCGGTCCCGGAGAAGGTGATCCCGGAGCTTGCCGACCGATGCGAGCCGCCGACATTGACAGAGGCACATGGACTGACGACGGGCGTCGGGCAGGAGCGGAGGCGATGACGGACTATCCGTTCGGCGAGGATACGGAGGGGGTGTGGTCCATCGTCGCCAATATCAAGAGGGAGCGACCTTCCGGACCGGGCGGTGTCGAGACGAAGTTCGGTACACGCCTGTTCCGAGGCGGGACGAAGGTCTACATCGCCGGATGTTTCCCCGGCACGTGCGATGCGGTCCTTGCAATCGGGCTGCATCGTAAGTCGAGGCGATTCATCAACTGCGTCGTCGACGTCAGGGCCGTCGAGAACTTCCGAGTGAAGATGGTGTACCACCCGCAGGTGCTTGAGCGGATCCGAAGGCACGGGAATTGCTGGATCCGGACGAAGGAAGATGCCGACACCTGGGCGGCTGCCTTCCCCGGATGGCAAGAGCTGTGGGAAAGAAAACCGACTGAGGGATCACAAAGCCAATTCGGAGTGCGAGTCCAAACGAAACTTCGATGCGAGGAGGTTACGACCGAAGGAACTCCTGATCCACGGGTTGAATCGCCAGCAAATGGACAGTCGGATAGGCAATTGCAGTGATCCAATATACTTATGAATCAAGACAGATCAGAGTTCCTGCAGTCGACTGCTGATCCAGCGAAGTCCGCTGGCGTTGACCCGGTGCGGGTACACCATCAGGAAGCACAGGTAACCGATCGGGTTTTCCTTGATCAATTTCGGAAGATCATTCCCCTGATCTTCTGCTGCCTGCTGCCTCAAGCCGGTCCAGCCTTGAGGTAGTTCCCACTGTCGTTGAATGACCGTGCCACTGCTGTCTCGAAGGAAATAAAACCTCCAGTCTTCAGCAGGCTCGTAATGATACCTGGATACCTTGGTTATTGAGGGGAAAGTCAATGTCATATCGAGCT
Source organism: uncultured Planctomycetales bacterium (assembly GCA_937997355.1). Classification (GTDB taxonomy): domain Bacteria; phylum Planctomycetota; class Planctomycetia; order Isosphaerales; family Isosphaeraceae; genus CALKTZ01. Next base: position 4,071 of record CALKTZ010001076.1, read on the forward strand.
TTCGGTTCGCTCGCACCAAGAGATGCACCAGTCCTTCTAGGTAGTAAGATGAGCCTCGAAACGAATCTCCCAGACGTTCTGGATTTAGGCCAAAGATATAGGGCAACAACTTCTCGGGATCATTGAGGTGGACCCCATTGTCCAGACCAAAAAACGGCGATCCTTCGCTACTCTCCCATCAGGCCGTCGTGGCACCGATCCCCCGATAAACCGCCCCCGGTGTTTGATACTTCAGCGATTGGTGAGGCCGTTCCTCGTTATAGAAGCCGAAATACCTCTTCAATCCCCGCTGTAGCTCCGGCACCGACTCGTAGCCTCGGATGTAAATGTCTTCGTACTTCACCGTCCTCCAGAGCCGTTCGACGAACACGTTGTCCAACGCCCTCCCACGGCCGTCCATGCTCACTGCTACCCCGGCCGCTTCCAACCTCCCGGTGAACGCCTCCGCCGTGAACTGCGACCCCTGATCCGTGTTGAACACCTCGGGCTTTCCCCATCTCAAGGCGTCTTCCAGCATCTCCAGGCAGAATGAGCCGTCCAGTGTGTTCGACAGCCGCCAGCCGATCACGTACCGGCTGTACCAGTCGATCACCGCCGCCAGATACATGAACCCATCTCTCATCGGCACGTAGGTGATATCCGGGCTCCACACGTGATTCGTCCGCTCGATCTTCACGCCCCGCAGGAGATAGGGGTAGACCTTGTGGCCCCTCCCTGCCGTGCTCAACCTCGGCTTGGGGTAGATCGCTTCCAGGCCCATCACCCGCATCAGACGCCGCACTCGCTTCCGATTCACCTCCTCCCCTCTGTGCTCCAGCCAGACGGTCATCTTCCGGCTGCCGTAGAACGGGCAGGCCGTGTATTGCTCGTCGATCAAACTCATCAGTCTCAGGTTCTCGGGCGTCTCACCGATGGGCTCGTAGTAGAGGTTCGATCGGTTCAGGCCCAGCAGCTCACACTGACGACGGACGCTTAGCTCGGGATGATCGGCCTCGATCAGATGCCTCCGGTCCTCAGCCGAAGGGGGCGACTTTTTTTTTCAGCCACTCGAGTTCCATCTCGAGCCGTCCGATCTGCTCGAAGAGCTCAGCCTGGCGGGCCTCGGCGTCAGCCGAGGCCGCCTTGGCCGGATTCCCGAAGACCTCCTCCGCACCGGTGATGAGCTGCTTCTTCCAGCCATGGATCAGGGTGGGATGGACGCCGTAATGGCCGGCCAACTCGTTGATCGTACGGTCCCCCTTGATAGCCGCCACGGCGACCTGGGCCTTGAAAGCCGCCGTGTGGATTTTCCGCTTACCCGCCATCGCTTCCCCTCCTCAGGCCATCAGTGTAGCTTAACCGATGGTCTGAATTTCGGGGTCCACTATAAAGACCTCCCAGTCCCAATCGTGCCCGCCGAAGTGGCGTAGCCCGTCGTAGGGAGGCGAGGAGAGGGTGCAGGGGATTGACAGAGCTTCCATCCGATCCACCATCCCCACGACGCAATCGAGATTCACGATCTTGTTTGTCATATGCGATATCTCCTAGGTGTTGATGAGGAAGGGCACGCACGTGCGTGCCCCTGGAACTTACAAAAGTTGGAAAAATCAACGGCCGAAGGGGATCGTTGCACGCACCGATGCCGACACCGACTTGGCGACCGTATTGCCGCCCGAGCCCTTGAGCTTGGTGAGGGCAGCGATTGCCCGATCGATCGACTTGCGGTCTTCCTTGGTGAGCTTCGGAGGTGAAGATGCCAACTTTTCCAACTTTTGCGAAAGTGCGAACAGCATCACTGAGTGGTCTTCGGTCGGCACCGACTTGATCTTGCCGACCGTCTTTTCCGCCGCTTCGGCCGAAGGCTTCAAGGTGGATTTCTGAAGTGTGGGAAGGTCCAAGTCTTCCTCGGGGGCTGAAGCCTCGAAGGCGGTCTGAGTGCCCTCGTCGGGGGTGGTGACCTCCGAGGGCTTCGGCTTCTCTGGCTTGGTCGTGTAGGCACCGCAGGCGTAATAGGCTTCGGTGATCCCGACCTTGGCTGCCTCGAGTTCGCTGGCGAAGTGCTTGAAGACCTTGACCGCATTCGCAGCCGATCCGCCCGAGATTCCGAGGGATTCCACGAAGGTCCCGTAATTCAGGCCCTTGCGGTTGTGGCCGAGCAACGCCTTGGCTTCGGCGAGATACTTCCCGGCTAACCAGATTTCCCTGGTGCTCTTCTTGCCGAAGGCTTCGGCCGCTCGGAGGTGCTTGGCTGCGAGTCGCCCGAGGGCCTTGGCAGCCTTGTTGGTCTCGATGACGGCGTTCTTGTCGGCGGTCTTGGAGATGCTGTTGTTAGCCATTCTTGCGGTCTCCGGTGAGGGTTGATTTTTTTGAGGCGTACAACCATCCCGGGGTAGGCCATTTTTGCCCGAAATTTCTAGAGCGGTTCTAGAGTCGTTTTGTATAAAGCCTTGGAGGGTAAGACAAAAATTAGATTCGGAGATGTGTCATGAAACCTCGAACCAAAGCCGGTCGAAGCGCTTTCCGCAGTCGATTTGCGTATTACCGCAAAAAGTCGGGCTTCGACCTGATCGAGATATCCCGAAGGGCAGAAGTGCCGTATCAATGGCTTTATTGGATCGCCACGAAGGGGATCGAGTGGCCGCAGAAGCGGAGCATTGAGCGGATCGAGAGGGTTGCCAAAGTCTTAGACATTGCGCCAATTCGCTTGTGGCAGCTACCCGACCCTCCGGAAGAGTTGGACGACGTGTACAAGGCGACTGCGAACGCCATGACTTGGCTCGTGGGGATCGAGGGCTCTGTGGTCGAGGAAATGCCCCAAGAGCAAGTGATGCATGTCTTGGAACACTTGAAGACCATTGAGCGGATCACGAAAGACTTGAAAAAGACATTGAACATTTATCTCGAATTCGGCGAGTGGAACAGTGCCGTCGAAGCCAATCGGGCTGCGGATCGGGACAAGCAAATCCTTCGGGAAATCGAATTCGATATCCCCGATCCTAAAGAGGCTCTGAAGGCAGCGATCGAGAAGAGAAGAGCCAAAAAGGCCAAGTGAAGTTGTAAGTGACCAAATACAGAAAGGGCCGGTGCCATCTGGAGGCAACCGGCCTTTCTTCGTCGAGCCCCCGAGGAATGAACCGGACTGATCACGGCGAGAAAACGATAGGCTTACCATAAATTCGAGGCTACGATGTTCCAAAGTGATAGCGACTCACCGAGGAACAAAATCACGACCCGGCGTGCCGTCGCCTATGTCCGATGCTCGTCACGAGGGCAGGAAGTCGAGTCCTAACGGGAGTTAATCCGGGGGTATGCCGCCCGTGAGGGATGCGAGATCACGCATTGGTATCAGGATAAAAATCAGTTAGACCGTATCGCCGGGGGGGGTGCCTCGACCGGTGATCGAGACCTTGTATATGCGGAGTCATACTCAAGGGGCAGTGCACCTGGATGATTCTCAGGAGACAAATTGGAGGCGCAGCGCATCCAACCCGGATTTTGAGAATGTCAGATAACGTGTCAGATAAGAAACACGGCGATCGACGCAAATCCTTAATTTTCAATAGTTATGGCTAATAATTTTTGTTCCCGCCGCCTCCACTTCAACGCAACCTGTTATCTGATGACAGTTTGCGACAACAGACGACGCAAACCCCGGCCCCACCGGGGTTTGTTCGTTTAGCTCCTGCTCGATTGGATTTTCGCCGCTGACGCCCGGCGACATCCCCTGACCCAAAACGCCGCCCGGCGCGCAGCCAATGCGCAACCAATCAGGAGCGGCTGATGCGAAAGGGGCGGGCAAACCCGCCAGCGCCTGGGCTTGATCGTCGAGGCCGATGTGGGCGTATTTCATCGTCTGCCGGACGTCGGCATGACGGGCGAGTTCCTTGGCTTCGACCAACGTCGCGCCGTTTCTCACCAGCCCGGTGATATGGGAATGACGTCCCGCCGCATGGAAGTCGGCGATCCCGTCCGGCGTCTCGTAAGGGATTCCGACACGCTCCAGGTCCTTCTTGACCATGAGCCAGGTCTTCTTGCGATCAAGACGCGGGAAGAGCGGAGCGTCGGGTTCGAGTCCCCTCACCCACTCACGCACAAGGCTGACAAGTTCCGGGTGCATCGGCAGGGTGTCCTTCCGCCGGTGCTTCGAGCAGGCGGCCTCGACGATCAGGACCGGCTGATCCTCATAGAGCTTGAATGACCGGGGGGTGAGGCTGCCGATCTCCTGCCGGCGGAGCCCGGTGTAGAAGCTCACCAGGTACGCCCGAGCCCGAAGTTCCCCGGAATAGCCCTGGATGTCCTCAACGCTCGAACGAGCCGACTCCACCAGTTGTGAAACTTCCTCAGGCGACAAGGCACGCCGTTTGTGCCGAACGTCGGTCTCGGCGTTTAGACGGGAGATCCCCGCCACCGGGTTGAGCGCGAGGCGACGAGACGAAACCAGCCACTTACTGAACTCGTCGATGGCCTGGAGGTAGTGGTTATAGGTTCTCGCCCCAAGATCGTCCTCGTCGCGAATCTCTTTGAGGCTCGCCTCAACCTTCTCGGCGTTGAGCTCCCCGACTGAGGAACAACCGGAGGCTTCAACCAGTCGCCGGACTCGGGTCATGGTCAGCTTCTGATGCTTCGGCGTGGTGTTCGACAGGCTCAGCTCAAAGACAGCGAGTATCTCGTCGACGGGAGACTTCCGGACAGCGAGCAACTGCTCCGCCGCCGGGTCGATCATCCCGCGCGTCCTGAGGAGTACCTCGTTCTCCAACTTGGCCGCCAACTGCTCCGTCAATCCCTTGTCGGTGAAGCCCTTCGCCGCCCGCCGCTTCCCCTCGTGATCCTGGTAATAGATCATGTAGGGCTTGTTCTTCTTGCCCTTGTCCCGGCTCCGCTTGTGGATCGAGGCCATGGTCGCGACTCCTTGTGTCTGGCGGTCCGTTCATTGAAACGTACGCGGGCAACCCTTCTCAATCCATTCGCGGATTTCGGCGTAACGCCACCGCGTGTTGCGACCGATTCGGACCGGCTGCGGCACCTTGCCGGCCGAGAGCAGCCGCCAGAGTGTCCGTTCCAAGACCGGCATCAACTTCGCGAGTTCATCGGCAGAGATCAGCACCGGGGCAGTGTCGATGCTCATGGCTTGTTGCTCCCTTTTCTTGATTAGCGCGTCATGGTCCTCCCGGATGACAAAGGTCCCGGACGGAGTCGCCCGAGTCTTCCGGTCATCCCCGGCCTCACTCCGAGTCGATTTGTTGTGCTTGCTTCGGCAGCAGCCCGTCTCTCTGGAACCTGAGCAACTCCTCGTGGCTGACAACCCACTCGGACGATAGGCCCCGGCCGTTTCGTTTTTTGAGACCGTGGACCCGTCCAAGTCTGCACCACTCCCGGCAGGTGAACTCGGACCGGCCCACGATCTTTGCAAACTCGACTATCGAATAGTGCTTGCGCACCGTTCGCTGCTCGACGAGGAGGCGCACACCGCTCTCGATTGCCTCCAGGCGTCGAATCACCTCGTCAAGCTCGGTGCTCATACCTCTCTCCTTGGTGATCAACTGAAGATCCTGGCGAGCCAGGAAAACAATCCCTCATATTTCGCGACTTCCCGCCGCTCAGCGGTCGGAGCGGGAAGCGCGAACTGTTGGGGAAGAAACGGGTTCGTCTGCCGCACGTCGCAAAGAGAATCTCGAACCACTTCCCTGATGACCGGCATGACGATGACCTGGGTCTTCTGTGTGGGCGCTTTGGACTTTGCCTGACGAAGAGGCTTGCCTTGTCCTGGCGGGACAATTGTCCACACCTTTCCGCAAGTCCAGCACTCCCACTGGTCACCTCGTTTGGCGGTGGCCGGGTAATGACCCAGGCGACCGCACGTGCAGCGAATTGTCTTGTGCATGACTAACGTCTCCCGTGGATTGAGATGATGGTGAGGACTGTTGCCTTCGCGTGAATGAGCGCTTCGGCAACGGTGAGGCGCTCACTTTCCTGTTCATTAACCCTTCGAGCGTCATCGAGCGTTGACGAACGCAGGCATGAGATGAGACCCGCGTAGTCGCGAGCGATGGCGTAGTCGGCGTGGAGCTGCTCGACGACGTACGGGTGCAATCCCCGCACGCGTAAGGCACGGACGAAGAACTCATAGTCTAGCTCGAGCAGCTCGCGAATCGCCTCGTCGCCACGCACGGTGTCAGCTCCCGACAGCCGAAGTCTTGGCCTTGGGCAATGCCTTGAGCTTCAGCTGCACGAGCTGGACGAAGCCCTTGTGGGACAGGAACGACTCGACGACTGTGCCGTCTTTGAACGTCACGATGATGCCGTCGGCCTCCTTGCCGGTCAGCGAGCACTGCCCCTTGCCGATGCTGTGGATCACGATTTCGAGGCTCATGAACACTCTCCGATTTGAAGGAAAGAACGTGAACGTCTCCTGCACGATCTCTGCACGATGCCGAACTGAACTCGTTACGCTGGCGCGACTTGCCCACGCCCCTTGTCCCATGGCGTCACCCAAGGACGGAGCGATCAGAATAGGCCGGGATAAAACCGCGAGCCGTAGTGAATGGCCATCAGGTAGGGCATCCAGCTCGGGAAACCTTCGAGAAGCTCGTCGAGTACGGGCGAGTCCCGAAACAGTCGCCGAGCGGCGACGACACCGAGGAATCCGCCACTCAGATAGAGCGCGTTCAAGAGGTGCAGGCGGACCTTTCGGCCCTGATTGTGTGCGTCAATCTGCGCCGCTGCGGTGTTGAATGCGAGCACCGAAAGACCGGCAACGGGCCACAACGGATAAAGAACCACTCCCGCATAAGGACCGATAGCCTTTGTAATCGCGGGCAGAAGAAAGGGCGAAATGACGAACGCAACGAAGGGCAGCATGAGCCAGTGCGGGTAGTAAAACTGCGCGGCATTCTGCTTCGGTGCGGTCGCGAGCGCTCGCGCCGCACGCTCCCCATCCACGACGATCAAAGGGAAAAGCGCGAGGCACCCGAATACGAGCGCCGGAGTGTGCCACGACAGTTTGGGAGCATCGTAGAAACTTGCCCCTGCAACCAGGGTCGAGACTCGAGCGATCCCGTATTCGGGCGTTGCTAGCACAAACAGCGTGAACTCGGCGTAGATGCAGGAGAAAATGAAGGATGGAACGGACGGTTTCATCGTGTCCTCGCTTCAGGTAAACGTGCACCTGGAACATCCAGGTGCACGGCTCTAAGAAGAAGAGCTTGTCGCGCGAGCGCTGATAGCGACGCGCTTTCCAGATCCATCCCGCCGCCCACTTCAGAGCCCGGATAGCATCTGGGATGTCGCAAAGTTCGAACGAGAACGCCTCGCCCGAACCGTCTCTCATCGTGTAGGCGCGGACCAATTCGACCTTGAAGATGATCCTGCCAAGGTGCGTCTCGTTGGCGTAGATGATCGCCGTGACGTTTCCGAAGTCCTTACAAACCGGCTCCCGAACGCTCTTATAGGGTCGGAATCGCTCCTTGCGCGGCCCCTCCGAACGCCCCTCCGAAATGTCGACGACACCATCTTTTCTCGTGTTATTACTCATCACTCGTTCCTCCTTGTTGTTGACGGGGACGTCGGGGCAGAATCGCCGACCGTCCATTCCGACCGACGCTTGCGACGTCGTTCGGCTTAACGCTGCCTCCGCTTCGCAACGCGCGACTTGCGGCCTACGCACTGCGAAAGACAGCGTTTCTTGCTAGTGCCTCTGTTCCCTTGGCGGGACCGGCGTCGACTTCCGTAGCGTTTTGTTTTCGATCCGGTCGATGGTCTCGAAGACCGTCTGGATACAGTCCGGCCGATCTCGCATCGCGCCAGCTAGCCGATCTTCGTGCTCCAGGGAATAGATCATCAGCAAGGCTACGCACCTCACGCAGAAGATCCTTCCGCAGCAGCGGCACAGCACCACCGGGTCCGGATTCGGAATCTCTTCGCCACACCTCCCACAGCTAAGCTGCAACGCGTCCCATGCTCGTTTCTTCATCTTCTCGTCCTCTGTTGTCCGCGCCGGTCCTTCCCGGTCGCATGTTGTTGCTAGAGAGAGAGGGTGCATGAGCACCCCCTCTTGGGGTGAAGATCATCATCGAGTGAGGATCTTCCAGATCTCCTTCACGCGGCTCTGGTCTACGCGCGGAAGGAATTTTCGCGGGCTCGCCGGATGGCATGTTTCGGTGCGCAGACCCTGTCTCAGGTAGGTCGCGCACCAGAAGCAGTACCGCATCCGCGAGTTGTCACATCCGTAACGCACTGCCTTTGCCTTGATCGTTTGTTTGCAGTGATTGCACTCCACGTCGCACATGAATCCGTCCTCCGTTCAAAGCGCCGGTCCAACCGGTCGCACGATTGCTAACTGCCGCTGTGAATGCCCCCTGCGGCCCAGGGGTTTCCCATCGCGAGTGTTGCTCTCGCGTCACTTCTCGCCCTGGGGAGGCGAGAGAGGGACTCCTCACTGGTTCGTGTTGCCGCCTGCTTGGCGGAGGATCTCGGCGAGCGCCGCGGCTCGTTTGGCTTGATCTGGATCGACGGCGTTTGGTGGGCGACGGCGTTTCATAGGCGCCGGTGGAGGCGTTTGTTGGGGCGGTGGGGCAACCGGCTCCGCAGGAATTTCCAAGTTCTCGAAGTCCGTCGCGAGAACCGTCGTCGTGTAGTTCGGCCTGGGCCACCCCCCAGGGCCAGCGCGCACTTATAGGTAAATTTGGCGGACTTTGACGCCTTGCGCCCGAAGCCCGGTTCGGTTAGACCTTACTTCATGTGGCTTCTCTGGTCGGAGCATGGGGGTGGTCGATGGCGGCGTCGAAGCGGTTCGGGCTGGACGAGGTCGTGGCGTATTTCCAGGAACTGGAGGACCCGCGGTCGGAGATCAACCGCAAGCATCCGCTGGTCTCCGTGGTCGTGATCGCGGTGGTCGCGGTGCTGGCCGGGGCGTCGGGGCCGACGATGATCGCCGAGTGGGCGGCCTTCAAGGAGGAACTCCTGGCGTCGGTCCTGCCGCTGCCGCACGGTGTCCCGTGTAAGGGCGTCTTCCGTCGCGTGCTGATGGCACTCCGGCCCGAGGCGTTCCAGGCGTGTTTCGCCGCCTGGGTACGGTCGCTGCGGGAGGAAGCCGCGGCCGAGACCGGCGTCGAGCGGCCGACGCTGGCGATCGACGGCAAGACCCTGCGTCGCAGCCATGATCGCGAGAACGGCCTGGGGGCGTTGCACGCGGTGACCGCCTGGGCGAGCGAGTACGGCCTGTCGCTGGGCCAGGTCGCCTGCGCCGAGAAATCCAACGAGAGATCACCGCCATCCCCGAGTTGCTGAAGCTGGTGGACGTCTCCGGGGGCGTGGTCACGATCGACGCGATGGGCTGCCAGAAGGAGATCACGGGGGCGATCGTCGCCGCCAAGGGGGACTATGTCCTGGCATTGAAGGGGAACCAGGGGATATTGCACCGGGCGGTCATCGACCATCTGATGAGCCGCTGGGAGGAGGATTTCGCGGGCGACGAGGTGGGCCGCCACCGGGCTGAGGAGGCCGGCCATGGCCGCCGCGAGTCTCGGTCCTACCTCCAACTCGAAGCCCCGAAGGATCTCCCGGGGGTCGAGGCATGGCGGGGGCTGAAATCGATCGGCGTGGCGAGTTCCGAGGTCGTCCGTGACGGCAAGGTTACCGACGAGGTCCGCTACTACATCAGCAGCCTGCCGGTGGAGGCCGACGCCAAGGCGTTCGCCCATGCGGTCCGCTCGCACTGAGGTGTGGAGAACGGCTGCCACTGGACCCTCGACGTGACCTTCCGCGAGGACGAGTCACGTATCCGCGAGAAACACCTGCGCGAGGACATGGCCTGGCTGAACCGCTTCTGCGTGTCGCTCCTGAAACAGCACCCCGGCCGCCAGAGCGTGGCCATGAAACGCCGCTCCAGCGGCTGGAGCGACGACTTCCTCATGCAAGTCGTTATCGGATCAACAAGTTAGTTGCCGCTGGCCCTGGCGAGGAGGACGACAATCTGACAGTTATCGACGATGCCGGGCCGTCGCGGCGTTGCGCGTCGACAACGTTCGCGCAACGGCCGGACGACTCGGCACCTGGAAATCGGATCAATCGGAAGGCGAATGCGGAAACGGGGATTGGCCCGGAACGAAGTGCCTTGCCTTGCGTGCAATTGTGTCATGCATTGCGGCGGCGCCGGAGAGCGGCGCCGGCCAGGCCCACCGCGCCGATGCCCACCAGCACCACGCTCGACGGCTCGGGAACGGCGGGGGAGGCCGGCGTCAGCAGAAGCGCGTGTGTAATGCCGGAGGAATCCAGCCCAAATCCGGCAATTTGCCCGCGGCCGTTGATCGCCGTGGCCTCAACAATCGTCCATCCCGACGTGGGGTCGATCAGGCCGTTGAGGTCGTTCATTACACCGTTTGAATAGATAAATCCATGATTAATCGCATTGCTCGCCGTGTTGCTGTAGCCGACGACCTGGCCCGATGCGTTGATCCCCAGTGCTTCGCTGAAAGTTCCTTGTCCGAGTGTGCCGAGGTCGTGCATCATACCATTATAGAGGAACGCATGAGTGGCACCGCTCGCGATCGTGCTGAATCCGACCACCAGGCCGCTATCATTGATCCCGAGGGCCTGGCTGCTCGTCCCTCCCGCGAGCGTGCCGAGGTCGTGCATCACGCCGGCCGAATACAGGAACGCGTG
>CALKTZ010001077.1 GCA_937997355.1 uncultured Planctomycetales bacterium
CGGGCGTTATCAATACACCCTCCAGAGCCGCGTCGACGACCTCGAAATGCTGCTCGAAAAATTAGGCGTCGATCGAGAGATCACCCTGGTGCTCCACGATTGGGGGGGGATGATCGGCACGGCCTATGCGGCCAGGCATCCCGAGCGGATCGCCCGGATGGTGATCATGAACACCGGGGGGTTCCGGATGCCCAGATCGAAGGCGTTCCCCTGGCCCCTCTGGCTGGGACGGAACACGGCGCTCGGCGGCTGGCTGATCCGACGCCTCAACGCCTTCTGCCTCGGCACCGCGGCGATCGGCTGCACGAAGCGTCGGATGCCTCGCGATGTTCGCCGAGCGATCGTCGCCCCTTACGATGGCTGGGACAATCGGATCGCGATTCATCGGTTCGTTCAGGACATCCCGCTCCGACCCGGCGACCGCGCGTACGACCTGGTCGCGTGGGTCGAATCTCGGTTGGATTCCCTGGCGACGGTCCCGAAGCTGATCGCCTGGGGCATGAAGGACTTCGTGTTCGACCGGCATTTCCTCGACGAATGGATCAGGCGATTTCCGGCTGCCGAGGTCCACAGATTCCCCCAGGCCGGGCACTACTTGCTGGAAGACGAGCCGGAGGCGGTCCTCTCGCGGATCGAGGCGTTCTTCCACACGCACCCCGTCGGGCAGGAGTGCATCGCCCGATGACCAGCACCCTGCCGCCAGGCACCTGCAACATCGCGTCGCAGCTTGTCGCGATGGCCCGGCTCCAGCCATTCACCGCCGCCGTGATGAGCCCGGAAGGGAAGACGCGGGCCGGGCGGACTCGCTATGCGCATCTGACCTACCAGCAGCTCGAACAGGAGAGCGAGTGGATCTCGGCGGGCCTCCGGGCTCAGGGCATCTTGCCGGGGGCGCGGGCGGCGGTGATGGTGCGTCCGAGCCTGAATCTCTTCGCCCTCACGTTTGCCCTGTTCCGATCCGGGATCGCGCCCGTGCTGATCGACCCGGGGATCGGCGTTCGCCAGATGGGGCGTTGCCTCGACGAGGCGGAGCCGGACCTCTTCTTCGGGGTCCCGGAAGCCGTCATCCTCCGGAAGGTGCTGGGATGGGCAAAACGGACGATTCGCCAGGTCATCTGGGTCCCCAACGAACGCCGCCATTGGCCGATTCCATTCCCCTTCCGGACGACGCTCGACGACGTTCGCGGGGTCGGCCGAGAACTTCTGGATCGCGACCCGAAGCCGACGCCGACGATCCATGCCTGCGGCAAGAACGAAACGGCGGCCATCCTCTTCACGAGCGGGAGCACCGGGCCGCCGAAGGGAGCGATCTACACCCACTCGATGCTGGAGGCCCAGGTCGATCGACTTCGAGATCTCTACGCGATCGAGCCGGGGGAAATCGATCTCTGCACGTTTCCGCTCTTCGCGCTTTTCGCCCCAGCCTTGGGGATGACGTCGATCATCCCGGATATGGACCCAACCCGGCCCGCGAGGGTGAATCCCGCGAACATCTTCGAGGTCTTCCGGGATTTCGGGGTCACCAACCTGTTCGGCTCGCCGGCTCTGCTGCGTCGGCTAACGTCGGCGGGGGGGACGGAACGGCTCGCATTCCCCACGCTCAAGCGGGTGGTTTCGGCCGGTGCTCCCGCCTCATCGCGAACCCTGGAACAATTCTCCAGGCTGCTGATTCCGCCTGCTCAGATTTTCACCCCGTACGGCGCGACCGAGGCGCTCCCCGTCGCGTCGATCGGCAGCGACGAGGTTCTGGGAGAGACGCGATCCGCCACCGATCGCGGGGAGGGGGTTTGCGTCGGCATGCCGGTCCCGGGGATCACCGTCAAGGTCATCCGGATCAACGATCGGCCGATCGCCGCCTGGTCGGATGACCTGGAAGTGCCGGACGGGGAGATCGGGGAAATCGCCGTTTCGGGGCCGGTGGTCAGCCGCAAATATTTCAATCGGCCCGAGGCGACCGCCCTGGCGAAGATCGCCGATCCGGAGAACGGCACGTTCTATCATCGGATGGGGGATGTCGGCTATTTCGACGATACCGGCCGCATCTGGTTTTGCGGCCGGAAATCGCATCGGGTGATCCTCGAGGACGAAACCCTTTTCACCATTCCCTGCGAGGCGGTCTTCAACACTCATCCCGAGATTTCGAGGACGGCATTGGTCGGGGTGAGCCGCAATGGTTCGACGATCCCCGTCCTCTGCGTCGAACCTGTCGCGAGGCTGACCGGCTCCGATCGGAAACGGATCGGCGACGATCTGCGAGCCATCGCGGAGCGTTTTCCACATACCAGGCGGATTCAAACGTTTCTCTTCCACGACTCGTTTCCCGTGGATATCCGCCATAATGCCAAGATCTTTCGCGAGAAGCTCGCGGTCTGGGCGGCCGGGAGCCTGAAATGAGAGCACTCGTCACCGGCGGAGGGGGCTTTCTCGGCACCGCCATCGTCCGCCAGTTGAGGGACCGAGGGGATGAGGTCCGAACCCTCTCGCGAAATCCCCATTCCCAGCTCGATGAGCTGGGCGTCGAGTCGATCCTCGGCGACGTCGCCGATCGGACGATCGTCCAGCGTGCCGTACAGGGATGCGACATCGTCTTCCACACCGCCGCGAAGGCCGGGATCTGGGGGCCTTACTCCGAGTATTATCGCAGCAACGTGGAGGGGACGCGCAACGTCGTCGCCGCCTGCCAGGACCTCGGGGTCGAGCGGCTGGTGTTCACCAGCTCGCCGAGCGTCGTCTTCAACGGGGACGATCTGGAAGGAGTCGACGAGTCGATCCCTTACGCCAGGAAGTTTGAAGCGGCCTACCCCAAGACGAAGGCGGAAGCGGAACGGATCGTCCTGAGTAATAATAGCGACATCCTGGCCACGGTCTCCATTCGTCCTCATCTCATCTGGGGACCCGGCGACACCAATCTCCTCCCTCGAATCATCGCCCGGGCGCAAACCGGTCGGCTTCGAAGAATCGGCCGGACCAACCCCCTGATCGATCCCATTTACATCGACAACGCGGCGGAGGCCCACCTGCTCGCGGCCGATCGTCTCGCCCCCGGTTCGCCGATCGCCGGGAAGATTTACTTCGTCACCCAGGGGACGCCGCTCCCGCTCTGGGAGATGATCAACGGTATGTTGCATGCGGCACAGCTCCCCCCCGTCGATCGCTCCGTCCCCGCCGGCATCGCCATGTCCCTGGGCTTGCTGATGGAAGGGATTTATCGGATCGCCCGAAGGACCGAAGATCCTCCCGCCACCCGGTTTCTCGTCCGAGAGTTGAGCACGAGTCACTGGTTCAACAACGACGCCGCGCGGCGTGATCTCGGCTATGAGCCCCGCGTGACGATCGAGGAAGGCTTGCGGCGGCTCGAAAATTGGCTGCGTGAAACCACCCTCGCACGATCCGGTGCGAGTCAGCCCGTGCCTTGAACGAATCGCCCGGCCGCACAAAGATTCCAGGAAGGAAAGGGACGCGCCCGATTGTCCCGGCGAAGGATTCAATTCGGTTGATTTAGGGGAATCTGGGGTTCTTGTCAGACGTGAAATCGTTTCTTAGGATAGGTTCCCCGAGAACGAGATCGAAGTGATCGGATCAGTCGAAAGTCGAATCGATTCGCGAGAGGTCCGCTCAAGTCATCAAAAATCGGATTTTTGAAGAAAACGCTCGAACAAATTAAGGCTAGGGGTCGTAGCATTCGCGGGGTGTCATCTGGACGGGTACCGATCCGTGCCGGTCGATTGCTCCAAAGCCGGGTTTTCTCTCGGTCTGTCCGCTTTTCTCTCGTTTCCGATGATGTCGTCCCATTCCGCCGATGACTCGCCTATCTCAAGACGGGCGGGGGAATCGGGCTATTTTTGAATCCCATTTTCGGGATGGCCTCATCGGGTCGAAGAGAGACGTGTGACGGGTATTGCTCGGATCGGCCGGCCGTGGCGTCGCCACCGTACTGTCAACAACGGTTTTTCACCTGTGCGAGAGGCCTCCTCGTAATGAGTCAAGAAGTCATCGTCGAGACTCGGAACCTGACCAAGGTGTACCGAGACTTCTGGGGACGCCCGAAGGTTCAGGCCCTCAAGGCCCTCGACCTCAAGGTCTACCGCGGAGAAATCTTCGGGCTGCTCGGTCCCAACGGCTCCGGCAAGACCACCACGATCAAGCTGCTCCTCGGGCTCATCTTCCCGAGCGAGGGGGAGGCGCTGATCTTCAACGAGCCGACCACGAACGTCACGAAGAACGAGCGGATCGGCTATCTCCCGGAAGAATCTTACCTGTACAAATTCCTGAACGCCGAGGAAACCCTCCAGTTCTATGGGCGTCTCTTCAAGATGTCGACCGCCGAGCGGAACAAGCGGGTCGGGCATCTGATCGACATGGTCGGCCTGAACACGGCCAAGCATCGGCAGCTTCGAGAGTATTCGAAGGGGATGCAGCGCCGAATCGGCCTGGCCCAGGCCCTGATCAATAACCCCGAGCTGATCCTGCTCGACGAGCCGACCTCGGGGCTCGACCCGATCGGCACGGCCGAGATCAAAAACCTGATTCGTGACCTGCGGGAACAGGGCAAGACGATCGTCCTGTCCGGGCACCTCCTCGCCGATATGCAGGACATCTGCGATCGGATCGCGATCGTCCACCGCGGCGAGCTCAAGGAAGTCGGTCGCGTCTCCGAGCTTCTGACCGTCCAGGATGTCACGCAGGTGAAGGCGCGCGACCTCTCCCCCACGGCAATCCAGGAAATTCGCGACGTCATCAGCCGCCACGGCGGCGAGGTGCTCGCGGTCGACCACCCGACGACCACCCTGGAAGAGCTCTTCCTCCGCATCGTCCGCGAGAGCGAACTCCATCCGGGTCGTCGCAAGGTCGGCGCGGATAACCCGAACTAATCTCCAGCACGGAGGGACCGCCGGCGCGATCGCTGGCGGGACCGACCCCGTCTCGCCGTGTCTGATCACCCGAGGGAACGGACGCCCCTGATGCCCTTCGGCATCCGCGTTCCCTTTGCGGTTGGATCATTTTCCATTCATTCGAATTTTCATTCTCCCGGCCGCGGCGGCGGGAGCCGTTTGATACGGAGCATCTTCGGAGATGACCGGATTTTTCTCATCATTCCTGGTCTGGGCACAGACCCCAAGTACGACGATGCCGTCGATCCCGCCGGTACCGGCACCCCCGCCGCTGCCGTACACGGGGCAGCAACTGGCGATCTTGCAGTGGCTCCGCCTCTTCGGCGATCCGCTCATCACCACCGGCAGCGATATCGGCGGGCTGTTGACCTGGCTCAAGACGCTCGCACTCCTGAGCCTCGTGTGCTGGATCGGCTCCTGGCTCGTCACGGCATTCAAGGAGCGGACGATCGGCCAGGGGAAATGGTTCGATTATCTCTTCTTCGCGGCATTCGTGCTGACTCCCGTCGCGGTCCTGCTGCGCGAGCTGGAAACGTCCGAGAAGATCGGCCATCATCTGGTGGGCAACATCCCGCTCCCCTCGTTCCTCGGCTTCCTCGCGGCGGGCCTATTCATCGTCTGGCTGGAAATCGGGATCTGGCGCACGATCCTCCGGTTCGGGCGGTTCGCGGATGTTCTGGTCGCCCTCGGGATTCACATCGGCCTGGCGTTGGGCCTGGTCGTCGGCTGGTTCTTCATGCCGCTCCTGACATTGACGCCGGATGGGAAGAATCTCCCCTGGACCTGGCGTGACGCGGTCGTCTTCGGCGCGAGGATGAGCGCGACCTACATGGGCTACTTCGCCCTGATCCTGTTCGCCCTGGTCTTCTTCAAGGAAGTGGTCCAGGTTCGCGGCCGTCGTCTCTATTCCATCGCGCGGGTCAGTATTTATGAAGCGAATCGGCGGATGTGGGCCTCCTGGGTGGTCATCACCATCTTCCTCCTGGTGCTCGCCTTCACGCACTGGTTCCTCCAGCCGCCTCGCGCCGCCGAGCTCGGCCGGCTCTATGTCGGGACGCTGATCCTGCTCTGCTCGCTCCTCCTGACCACCATGGTCACGATCCTCACGCCGCTGAGCATCCCGACCGACATCCAGCAGCAGACGATTTTCACGGTCGTGTCGAAGCCGGTGCGTCGGCTCGAACTGATCTGGGGGCGCATGATCGGCTACATGGCGATCGTCTCGGTCCTGGTCGTCTTGTTCTACTTCATCAGCCTCGGCTACATCCGGCGGACGGTCGGCCTGACGATCGACGCGACCTACGCCGCCGCCCAGAAGGCGAAGGATGAGAACCGGGTCGACGCCGCCAAGCAGTTGCTGGAGTAGGCGGAGCAGCTTCGGACGCGCCTCTCGGCCCGCGTGCCGGTCCGCGGGTCGCTCTCCTTCCTCGATGCGCGCGGCACGCCGCACGCCATGGGGATCGACGTCGGGTCCGATCAGAGCATGAAGGAGCCCCGGAGCCACATCGAGGGGGCAACCCCCGCCACGGCCATCTGGAGCTTCGGCGTCGTGCCGGACCCCTTCACGCCGCCGAATGTCCGCCCCCGGTTCCTCAATCGCAGAATCCCGGTGGCCGACTTCCTCAAGTCGAAGAGCCCGGAGGAGGCGCTCGACCGTCTCGTCGAGGTCCAGCAGCAGATCAATGCCGCGAAGGCCGAGAAGGCTTCTCCGAACGTTGCCCCGGCCAAGGTCAGCCAGCTCGATGCCTCGATCGAGAGCAATAACAAGCTCGTCGAGCAGCTCCAGGCCGACTACGATCGGCTGAACAAAGAGGTGGCGACCCTCGAAGAACAGGGGAAGGTCAAGGAAGCCGCCGACATTCGCTCCAACGACGTGATCGTGGAGATGACCTTCAATGTCTACCGGACGACGAAGGGGAAGCTCGGGGAACCGGTCTACGCCGAAATGCTGGTGACCAATCCCCGGACCCAGGCGACCTACACCGACTTCTTCCCGATCAAGGAATACTACACGAATCGCCGGCCGATCCCGGCCAAGGTCCTCGCCGGCTGCGGCGGGGCCCTCAAGATCGAGATCCGCTGCATGAGCCCGACCCAGTACCTGGGGATGGCCGAGAGCGACCTCTATTTGCTCTCCAGCCAGGGAAATTTCGGCATCAATCTGTTCAAGGGGTTGTTCGGCGTGTGGCTCCAGGCCATGGTCCTGACCGCCATCGGCGTCTTCGCCGGGACGTTCCTGAGCTGGCCCGTGGCCCTGCTGACGACCGTCGCGTTCTTCATCGCGGGTCAGATCGCCTTCTCGTTCCTGGTCGATTTCACGAGAGAGGCCGTCCAGGGAGGCGGGCCGTTCGAGTCGCTCATCCGCCTGGTGACCCACGATAACCTGATGTCGGACCTCGCCCCGACCCCCGGTGTCGTGCTGGCCAAGACCCTGGATTCGCTGCTGATGCCGGTGATGTCGATGCTGGTCTTCATCGTGCCGAACTTCCAGGCGCTCGACGTGAGCAACACCGTGGCCGACGGCTTCGCCGTGACCAACGGCGCGCTCTTCAGCAATCTCCTCCTCTCGATCGCTTACGCTTTGCCGTTCTCCATCGTCGGATATTTCATCTTGAAGAATCGCGAGGTGGCCGCATGATGGCCGTTACCAGCCAGAGCAAGAAGATCATCTACGCTCTGATCATCGTCATCCTTTTCACAGTCATGTTCCCCTACGTGGATTGGCTGACTGCCGAGAAGAAACGCCGAGACCTCGGCGAAGCGGCGATCGGTCAAGTCGACGCCGGCGGATTCATGATGAAGCTCTTCCTCCTGGGGGGCTTCCGCGGGATCGTCGCCAATTACCTCTGGGTCCGCGCCGAGGAGAATAAGCGCGACCACGACTGGGATCGACTGAAGTCGACCGTCGACCTGATCACCAAGCTTCAGCCCCACTTCCTCTCGATCTGGACGTTCCAGGGCTGGAACCTGGCCTACAACGTCTCGGTCGAA
>CALKTZ010001078.1 GCA_937997355.1 uncultured Planctomycetales bacterium
CCATTCGAAGAGGTCGAGGATCAATTCTCGTTCTTCGATCGCATAAAGCGCGGGGGTGAAGAAGGCCCCCAGGTCGTTGAGCAGGAAGCCGATCGACCACATGTGGCTGGCGATGCGGGTCAATTCGGCCATGATGACCCGGATATACTCGGCCCGTTCGGGGGGCCTGGCGTCATCCCCCATCAACTGCTCGACCGCCAGGGCATAGCCGAAGTTGTTCCCCATGCTGGTCAGGTAGTCGAGCCGATCCGTGAACGGAAAGTTCATCAGGAACGTGTTCCGCTCGCCGATCTTCTCATGATTCCGGTGCATGTAGCCCATGACCGGCTTGAGGCCGATGATCGTCTCGCCGTCAACTCGCAGATTGAGGCGGAAGACCCCGTGGGTGCTGGGGTGTTGCGGCCCCATGCTGACGACGAACTGATCGGTTTCGAGTTCCTCGACCGTGACGCCGCTGGGGATGAGATCGACCCCTTTCGGGTCGCCGTTGCTGGAGAGGCTGGCCCAGTCGTTGTAATCCTTCGGCACTTTCAGGTTGGTGCCGTGGGGATTGACTTCCTCCGACCGGAAATGCTTCCCGTAGCCTTCGTCGACCCGACTCGAAAAGACCTTGGTCGGGCCTTCGTAATAGGGTTCGAGGAAATCCTTCCGTAGTGGGTAGTACGCATAGTCTTCCCACATCAGGATGCGTTTCAATTCGGGATGCCCGGTGAACCGGACCCCCATCATGTCGTAAACTTCCCGCTCCTGGAGATCGGCCCCTCGGTAGAGGGAATAGAGCGAAGGGACTTCTCCCTTGCCCTCGGCCTCGTCGGTCCGGACGCGCACGACGATCAGCTTGCCGGGGTTCGCCGTGCTGTCGAACTGATAGTTGACCTCGATGCAGTCGGAATAGTGGACGCTCTGCACGCTGGCGAGGTAGTCGTAGCGAATCGGATTCTTATCGCGGAGATAGCCCGCCACCGCGAGCAACTTATCGGCGGGGACGAGGAGCCCGGCCTCGACGATCTCGGCCGAGCCCACGCCGACTTCCTTGTTGACGCGATCGACCAGCTTCTCGAGCCCGTCGTTGCCGAGCCAAACCAGGCTCGGGCGGGCTTCCGCCCGTTTCGCCTTCTTGGCCGGCTTGGCCCCCGGCGCGGTTTCCTCGGCCGGGGGGGCCGCCGAGGCGGGGAGGGGGGCCGGGATCAAGGTCGGCTTGACCAGCGTCTCTTCGCGGGCCTCGACGAGTCCCTGGGCGGTCCGTTCGGCCGCGATCTCGACGGTCCTCAGATCGATCAGGTCGGGGCCGAGGACGGGGATCGGGACGTCGCGCTCGACATCGCCGCGATACCAGGGGGAATTGACGATCTTCTCGCCGTCGATCTTCTTCTGGAGCACGATCAGGCCGTTGAGGAGGGCCTGGGGGGTCGGCGGGCAGCCCGGGATGTAGACGTCGACCGGCAGATATTTGTCGATCCCGGAGACGACGTTGTATCCCTCCTTGAAAGGGCCGCCCCCCGAGGCGCAAGCCCCCATCGAGATGACGTATTTGGGCTCCGGCATCTGGTCGTAGAGCCGGGCGATCATCGGCATCATGGTCTTGGTTACCGTCCCCGACACGATCATCAGGTCGGCCTGACGGGGAGAGCCGCGAAAGACCTCGGCGCCGAATCGGGCGATATCGAACCGGCTCGACGCCGTGCAGATCATCTCGATCGCGCAACAAGCCAGGCCGAAGCCGAGCGGCCACAGGCTCGATCGCCGCCCCCAATTGTAGACCGTGTCGACCATGCCCAGGAGCTTATCCCAGGAGGTGACCAGGACATGCTGTTCCAGTTCCTTTTGAAGAACTGGGTCGACGGTCGTGATCCATTCCGGCCGGATGATGGTCGCGTTCGCCATGTGTGGGGTCGAGCGGCTCTCAAC
>CALKTZ010001079.1 GCA_937997355.1 uncultured Planctomycetales bacterium
CGGTGACCTTCGCCCAGACGGGGGACCTGCTGGCGACATTCCGGGCCTCCAGCCCGGTGGCGCTCGACGCCGGGACTCGGTACTGGATCGTCCTGAGTCAGAGCGGCGACGGCGTGAACTGGAGTGTCACCTCGTCCCAGAATTATGTCAGCCCGATCGGCTGGTCGATCGGGCCGCGCACCCAGTCGAACGACAACGGGAACACCTGGCTGGCCCCGATCACGGGCTCATCGCCCCTCTTCGCCGTCAATGCCCCCGCCGCCGTCCCCGAACCGTCCTCGCTGATCATGGCCGGGATCGCGGCCCTCGCCGGGCTCGGGGCATGGACCCGACGCCGACAGGGCTGAACGGCCTCTCGCCACGGAACGGCCGAAGCATTCCGCTCCGGGTGCCCCACTCGATTTTTGGCGAGCCGCGGGGGACTGTCCCGATTTTCCACGTCAATGGCCGATGACCGGACGATCGGGCCGATCGTGGGAAATGGGACTGTCCCCGGAGGGGAGTTTCGAGGCCGAAGTCGAGTGGGGCACCCTCCGCTCCCGCCCGGTCCTCCCTTCCGCCCCGCACGCCATTGGGCTTAAATGAAGGGAGAAGGCGCCGGGGGGATTGGGTCGAACATGGCCCGGCGTCGACGATGCCCGACACAACGCCCAGAAGACGTCGATCCCGGCATTTCCCAGATGCCGATCGGCGGGGAAAGGGAGGGTGGCACGATGCGCGAGGGACGTGGATTCCGCCGGCGTCGATTCTTGCAGCAGGCTTCGGCCATCGGCCTGGGGGCCGGGCTCGGGTCGTGGGACCAGCTCGCTCGGATCACGCCGCTCGCCGCGGCGGAGGCGGCCGTCACCCCCGAGATGGTCCGGTTCCGCCCCGAGATCGAGCCGGTGGTGCGCTGGATCGAGGAGACCCCGCGCGACAAGGTGTTCGAGGCGGCCGTCTCGAACCTGAAGCACGGCCTCTCCTATCGCTCGCTGCTCGCCGGGCTCTTCCTCGCCGGGATTCGGAACATCAAGCCGCGCCCGGTGGGGTTCAAGTTCCACGCGGTGATGGTCATCAACTCGGCGCACAGCCTGGGGCAAACGGCCGCCGTCACCGAGCGCCTGCTCCCGCTGTTCTGGGCGCTCGACAACTTCAAGAGCTCGCAGGCCCGAGACATCGAGGAAGGGGACTGGACCCTCGGGCCGGTCAACGAGTCGAAGCTCCCCAAGCCCCACCAGGCGAAGGCCGAGCTGGTGAAGGCGGGGGAAGCCTGGGACGTCGAGGCGGCCGACGCCGCCGTCTCCGCGCTCTGGCGATCGGCCGGCGCGGCCGAGACCATGGAGCCCGTCTGGCGGCTGGCGATCCGCGATCAGCGCAACATCGGCCACAAGCCGATCTTCGCCGCGCAAAGCTGGCGCACCTTGCAGGCCATCGGCTGGGAGAACGCCGAGCCGGTCCTCCGCTCGCTCGTCTTCGGCCTGTTCGACCTCGAAGGGGATGCCCGCGCCGTCCCGGTCGGCCCCTATCTCGCCAACCTGGAGAACGCCAAGAAAATCCGCGAGGACTGGCAGGTCGGCCGCGACGACCCGGGGGCGACCCGCTCCTTGCTGGAGGCCATCCGACAGGGGACGGCCGAATCGGCCTCCGAGGAAGCCGTGAAGCTGCTGAATGCGGGCGTCGCGCCCAACTCGCTGTGGGACGCCGTGATCCTGGCGTCGAGCGAGCTTTTGATGGCGAGCCCGGGGATCATCGCCATCCACGCGACGACCTCGGCCAACTCGCTTCACTACATCTACGGGGCCAGCGGGGACGACACGAACCGCCGCCTCGCCTTGCTCCAGGCGGTGGGCTGGCAGCCTCTGTATCGCAACCGGGCCAAGCTCAAGGGGGCCAGGGCGATCGATGCGATGGCGCGGGAATCGGCCCCCTCGGCGGATTCGAAAACATCCTCCCCCCCCGATTCCGAGGTCGGCGAGATCTTCGCGGCCATCAACGACGATCGGGGCAAGGCGGCGGCACAAACCCTGGACTACCTCGCCAAAGGCGGGAACCCCGACCTGGTGTTCGACGCCGGCCGTCGGATGATCTTCCACAAGGGGCGCGACAGCCACGACTACAAATACGGCGCGGCCATCTTCGAGGAGGTCTTGCTCGCGTCGTCCCCCTCGTGGCGCGCCCCGCTCCTCGCCTCGTCGATGTTCAACCTGCCGGGGGCCAAGTCCAACGACAGCCCCCTCATGATCCGCGCCCGCGAGGCCGTGGCCTCGGTCATGGGCTGATCCGGGACCCGAGAGATCGGACGTGACGGGCCGCGGAGTCGGCGGCTTGCACACGGCCTTCACCAGACGGGGCCGGAGCGGAAATGGGGACTGGCTCGAAGCGAAGCGCCGTGCCTGTCCCCTTTT
>CALKTZ010001080.1 GCA_937997355.1 uncultured Planctomycetales bacterium
GGTTCCGATCGGCGTCGGCGGTAGCGTCGCCTCATCCGGCTACCGGGCGGGTGGAGGAGCGATGATGTCGGTTTACGACGAAGCCGACGCCGATCACCTGTATCAGATGAAGACGATGAATCTCTCGTCAACGGACGCGATGGAGGCGTCGCCCATCGGGTCATCGATCAAGCCCTTGATTTTCTCGACAAGCCCGGCGGCGACGGCCCGGATGGTCGGCATGGTCGATCCTCCTCCGGATTCGACCAGCTTCCGAATCCCCGTCGGCCCGGAGGTGGGGGGGCTTCGGCTGGGTGTTACCCCGTGGGGCCATCTGGCGTTCAGCAATATTCCGTTTATTGACGATCTGACGCTCTATGATAGCGCCGGCAAGAAACTTTCCGAGATGAGCGCGCACTGGGATTCCGAGCATTTCCCGTCCCCCTCGCTGCTCGTATCCCTGGCGAATGTCCCCGTCGGATCCCAACTCGTGCTCCGCATTTCCGCCTCGGCGGCCGCGAGCTTGCAGCAGACGCTCGGCGCGGATCAATCCTGGTGGGCGGCCAGTCTCGGTTCCACCGAGACTGGCTACTCGGGGTCGTCCGGGAGTACTCCGTTCGTCCTGTCCGTCGAGGAGTTCATCAATTTGAGCTCCCAGGGCGGCTCGACGTCCGGTGCAAACCAGATCCGCGGCGACGTCGATTTCTCCTCAGCGAATTTGACGGTCGGATACTACGGGCTTTCCACCACCAAGGCGACGGGTTCGGCGTCCGAAGGGGAGACCTCGACCCTCGGGTCATCGACCAATACCTCCGATCAAGCCGCCAACGTTCGAATCCCGACCGGTCCGCTGATCGCCCGAGGCGCCACCCCCATGGGAGGAATCCTGGCGAACGCGGTCATCGAGGATGATCCGGCGCCCGCGATTGAACGCTTCGACGGGATACTGACCGCATTCCTCAACGGGCTCGATGGCGACGAAGATCGCCTGGCGGATGAGGGATTCTTCGAGACTGAGGAATCCATCATCGCTCCCGAAGATCCGGGCAATTTCCGGAAGGACATCGTCATCGCGGGGACGACCCCGGGAAATCTCCCCCTCGTTTCATCCTCGCCGATCGGGCCACGCGACGCCGACCAGTCGGCCGCGTTGCTCGCCTCCCTCCCTTCCCTGGATGTCGAGGTGCCGGCGACGGCACCCGATGCGCCCCCCCTTGAGATCGGCCTCCTGGCCGACCCCAAGAAATCGGAAGAGCCGGGCTTGAGGATCGGTTCGTGGGCTTCCGCGGCCTTCGGCCTGACGATCGGGTTGACCCTGACCTCCGGCACCTATCTGCCCGATATCCTCACCCGACTCCGGAAGGCGTCGACGCGAAAGCCCGGCCGCCGGAAACCTCGGCGCAAGTCGTAGGCCGTTCGTTCTGGATCGCGTCGATCTCCGCCTCAGCAACGGAAAGCGGCCCGCCCGCCTCAGAACAGGAAGCCTTCCTCCTTTTGCTCCCAGGCGTGGCTCAGCAGCCGCCAACCCATCGAAAGCCACCTTCGGCCGATGTTCGGCTTATGGGCCAAACAACGCGTGAAGCCCAGGAAGATCCGCCCTTCGAGCCGGAGATCCGAATTCGCCCATGC
>CALKTZ010001081.1 GCA_937997355.1 uncultured Planctomycetales bacterium
GACTTATCGGAGCCCCTCCGAAGCCCTGTCGCCGACCGTCGAAGACCTTTCCCCGGTTCGATTCTCGGCGAGAGGGGGCGGGGTCGAGCTGAGCCGATTGGTACTCAGGCGCGATATCCATTACACTCTCGAACCGACCTTCGCCGACGAGTCGCTCCTGAACGACCTGCGAGGGCTGGGTTCGATCGCCTTTTTTAACTTGCTCTCCGATCCGGATCGGTTCGCGGAGCTGGATCGCCGGGGCGTCCGGGATTATCCGATCGGCCCGGGATGCTACATGATGCTCGGAGACAACAGCCCGTGGAGCAAGGACAGCCGGGCCTGGGGGCTCGCCGACCAGATCCGGGCCGATGAGCCGGGGCAGGGGTGGGATCATTCCGGCCGGGAGAGCTGGGAAGTGCCGGAGAAGCTGATCGTCGGGAAGGCGTTTTGCGTCTACTGGCCGAACGCAACTCCCCTTTGGCCAAGGTTTAGGGTCGGGCCCGACTTCTTGCTGCCCTTACGCCCTTCCTGGGAAAAATTCCGCTGGATTCGGTGATCTGGACATACGTTTCCGGGATTGATTCGTGACCGATTCCGCCGCCGCCGTCCTCTCGACGCGAGACCTCGTGGCGACGGGGGCAGCGTCCAGGTTGAAGACTTGACGTGACCGAAGCGGTCAATACACTTAGTGTTACGACTTCATTTTTCTCATCTGGCAGGGCCGAGGTCTTCTTCGCTCGGGGTCTGAAATTTCTTGGATCCGGAAGAACAAAAGCCCGTCGCGGTGCGTAACAATGCTCAAGGCCCTGAATACTGAATCGGCAACGGACCTCGCCGAAATCTCGGACGAGGAGCTGATGAGCCGGTATCGCGATGAGGGGCTGGAGTTTTTGTTCAATGAACTCGTTCACCGCTATGAACGGGAGCTGTACCGTTATCTGTCGCGCTACATCGGCGACCCGGCGCTGGCCGAGGACGTGTTCCAGAACACGTTCCTCCAGCTTCACCTGAAGCGCGGGTTGTACGAGGATGGGCGGCCGGTTCGACCCTGGCTTTACGCAATCGCGACACATCAGGCCGTCGACTCGCTTCGGAAAGTGGGGCGGCACCCCACGGTCAGCCTCGACCAGAAGGCGGGGCGTAGCGACCGCGAGGGTGAAGCGGCCAACCTGATCGACCTGCTCGTGGGGGACGACTCCGGCCCCCTGAGCGAGTTGCAGGATCAGGAACGCGTGCAGTGGGTACGCGACAGCGTGGAGCGTCTCCCGGAAACACTCCGTCAGACCCTGATCCTTGCATACCATCAAGACCTGAAGTATCGCGAGATCGCGGATATCCTGAAGATCCCTGTCGGCACCGTCAAATCGCGCCTGCACGCGGCGCTTGCCAAGCTCCAGCAGATGGCACGAGTGGCCAAACGCGATGAGAAAGAATGACGCCATGAACGCCGATGAATCCCTCGATTACCTGCTCGGAAATCTCGAAGCCCACGAACGCGGCGTCTTCGAGCATCGACTCCAGACCGATCCCTTGCTCTCCGAGCGCCTCGATCAACTGGGCGCCTCGCTGAACCGCCTGCTCGACGACGGATTGACGCACGACCCCCCCGAAGGGCTCGCCACGCGAACCGTCGCGTTCGTCGCCCAGGAAAAAGGCCGAAAGATCCATCGCCCTTTTCACGACCACTCGACCGGCCGGCTCCCGTATCGGTGGGCCGACGTCGCGGTCGCGGCGAGTATCTTCTTCGTGGGCGTGCTCACCATCCTGCCGCTCCTGCAATATGCCCGGGATCGGCGAAATCACGCCGCCTGCGCCTTCAATCTCGGCCAGATCGGCCAGAAGCTCACCCAATACGCCTCGTTGAATTCGAGCTATCCGTATTCGCCGGATGCCCGCCCCGACGACCCGGCCGGCACCTTCGCCGTCGTCCTGCACGACGCCGGGCTCCTCCCGGACCTCGCCGTGCTCGATTGCCCCTACAACGGGGCCTGCGAACATCCCGTCGCCCAGCTGCCGAGGTACGAGGATTTCAAGGGGATTCGCAACTCGGACCCCGAACGCTATCGCCGCCTGACCGGCCTGAGCGACTACGCCTACCATGTCGGCTATCGGCATCCGACCGGCGAGATCGGGCCGCTGGAGAGCCGGCACGCGGGGGTCATCCCGCTGATCGCCGACAAGCCCGACCATGACGACCACGAAGCGGTCAAGCCGGGCAACAGCCCCAATCACGGCCGCCGGGGTCAGAACGTCCTCTTCAGCGATGGCGCGGTGAAATGGCTCAAGACCCGGTTCGTGAGCCCCCAGGACCCGGACATCTTCCTGAACAACGACAACCTGGCCCAGCCCGGCACCCACGCCCAGGACTCCGTCCTCCTTTCGAGCGATACCCCCTTCCAGGGGAAATGAACCGGGAGATGATCTCCTCACAACGAACGGGCCGGGACCACGATCACACCGTGTCCCCGGCCCGTTCGTTGCATTTTGAGGATGGTTCTCAATCTCAACGAGAGGGCGCGGCTTGCCTGCGATGGCGGTCGGCGAGCAGGATGGAGAGCATCGACTTCGCGTCCTGGATCCGGCCGTCGTGAACCATGGCGAGGGCTTCGTCCCAGGAGACGATGACCGACTCCAGCCGTTCGTCGAGCTGGTGATCGGTCGGCCCGGGGGTCAGGTCTTCGCAGAGGAACAGGAACATGCGCTCGGTCATGACGCCCGGGGTCACGTACCAATCTCGGAGCGGGGTCATCTTCGCCGCGCTGTAGCCCGTTTCCTCCGTCAACTCGCGGCTCGCCGTTTGCTCGGGAGACTCGCCGACGTCGATCGACCCGGCGGGAACTTCGAGGAGTGTCCGGTCGATGGCGAATCGATGGTTCCGGACGAGGCAGACGTGATCGCGGTCGACCATCGGCACGAGGGCCACGGCTCCCCGATGGAGCACGAATTCGCGTTCGCCGATGGTACCGTCGGCAAGCTCGATCGACCGGAGTGCCACGTCGATCTTCAGACCTCGGTAGATGATTCGGCTATCGAGCGGTGCCCGATCTCGGTCCACGGGGAAGCTCCTGAATCAAAAGTTGCCCTACGTCGGGCGATCCGTCCGGCCTGGCTGTGTCGAGCGGGAGGAGAGATAGAGGCGGCTTAGGCCCCACGCGGGGGCGGGGTCTGATGTCGATCTCGGATGGTGAGGACCGGGCAGGGGGCCTCTCGGACGATCCGCTCCGCGACCGAGCCCAGCAGCACGTGGCTCAGCCCGGTTCGTCCGTGGGTGGCGATCACGATCAGGTCGATCTCCTGATCCTGGGCGTAATCGACGATGGCTTCAACGGGTCCTCCCCACTGCACCGCGGTGATGACGGAAGGAGGGACGCCCCATTCGGGTTTCAGCAGCCCGCGCAACGTCACGCGAGCCCGGCTCTCATTCTCGGTATAGAACTCGGGCGGCAGCGACGGGATCAGCAGCGGATCGGGGCCGGCGGCGATGATCTCGGAGAGGACGTGGAGCAGGTGAAGCTCCGAGCCGAGCCGCTCGGCAAGCCGACACGCGTACCGCAACGCTCGCTCGGAATGAGGGCTGAAGTCGGTCGGCGCCAGGATTTTCTTGATCTCAATCAACGCCTCGCCCTTCCTTCCACCTCGCGAAATCCTAGAGCTCCCCCCGGACCAGTTGCTGGAATTTCTGCCGCAGGTCGCGCGTGATGATCCCGGGATGGCCGTCGCCGATCGGCCGGCCGTCGCACTCGACCACGGGGATCAACTCGGCGGCGGTGCCGGTCAGGAAGCATTCGTCGCAGGTGTACACATCCTGGCGATCCATCACCCGTTCGAAGACCGCGTATCCCGACCCCTTGGCCAGCTCGATGACCGCGGCTCGGGTGATCCCTTCGAGGATTCCGGAGTGGACGGACGGGGTGTGGATCTCGCCCCTCTTGACGATGAAGATGTTATCGCCGGTGCACTCGGCGACCTCTCCCTTGTGGTTGAGCATCAGGGCTTCGAGGCAGCCCGCGTTCGTCCCCTCGATCTTGGCCAGGATATTGTTGAGATAGTTGAGGGACTTGATCCGGGGATTCACGGCGTTCGGATGGTTCCGGGTGGTCGCCGCCGTGATGATCTTCAGGCCGTGTTCGTAGAGCTCCTCGGGATACAGGCTGATCTTGTCGGTGATGATGATGACCTGCGGGTCGGAGGTCCGCCGGGGATCGAGGCCCAGGCTCCCCGCGCCTCGGGTGACGATCACCCGGATATAGGCATCGATCAGCTCGTTGGCCTTGAGGGTGTCGACGACCGCGCGGGCCATCTCCTCCCGGCTGATCGGCACCTTCAAATGGATCGCCAGCGATGATTCGTACAGGCGGTCGACATGCTCCTTCAGGCGAAAAACCCGCCCGGAATAGGAGCGAATCCCTTCGAAAACGCCGTCCCCGTAGAGGAGGCCGTGATCGAAGACGCTGATCTTCGCGTCGTCCTTGTCGTAAAGCTTCCCGCTGATATAAACCTTCAGGCTCACCGAGAAGCCCTCCGACGGCACCGGTCCGGTCCCGCGACCTCGATGATTCGAGGGGGCGGGGAGTACACTCGCCGACCAATCGGGAGGGAACCGCTCCTCCACGTTGAGTCAAACCAGCGCGGGAACCCAATCCTCGACGCGCCCGTGTGCGAGCCGAACGACCCGATCGGCCTGCTGGGCGATATGATGGTCGTGCGTAACCAACATCATAGTAAGGCCGCGCTCGCGGTTCAAGTCGCGTAGCAGTTCCAGCACGCCCTGTCCGCTCTCGGCATCGAGGTTCCCCGTGGGCTCGTCGGCGAGCAGGATTTCCGGCTGGCCCGCCAGCGCCCGGGCGATCGCGGTCCGTTGCATCTCCCCCCCCGAGAGCTCGGATGGCAGGTGACCGGTCCGGTGGGAGAGCCCGACCCGGTCGAGCAGTTGCTCGGCGGATCGACGGATCGCCTTGCGGTTCGACCAGTACGACCAGATCCCATGCCGGATCAGGTGGGGCATCATCACGTTCTCAAGGGCCGTCAACTCGGGGAGGAGGTGATAGAACTGGAAGATGAACCCGAAGGTACGATTCCGCAAGACGTCGCGCTGGCGATCGGGGCGGTTGTCGATCCGGTTGCCGTCGAGGCGGACCTCCCCCGTGTCGGGCTCGTCGAGCAAACCCAGGATGTGGAGCAGGGTGCTCTTGCCGGAGCCGCTCGCCCCGACGACCGCGACCAGCTCGCCGCGTTCGACTTCCAGGTCGACGCCGTGGAGGACGGGGACGTCGTTCTTCCCCTTCCGGAAGCTCTTGCGTATCCCAACCGCCGAAAGGTGAGTCGACATCAGCGCCTCCTGGCATGGACTCGATGGAACCGACCTTGAATGCTCGGGGTCCCCACCCTGGAGACCCCTTCGATAACTGAATTTGCAGGTCCGGATCGATCACCGGACCGAGTCGGCGGACGTCCTTACTCGTAGCGGAGCGCCCGGACCGGGTGCAGCCTGGAGGCCCGTTGCGCGGGCCAAACGCTCGCCACCACCGCGATGAACAACGCCCCGACGACGATCCAGCCGACCGTGAACGGGTCGACCAGGGTCGGGATTTCATTGAAATAATAGATGGTGTCGTCGAAAACCTTGTGGTGGAGGATCTTGCTCAACACCGCCTCGATCTGATTGATGTAACGGACGAACAGGAGGCCGCCGGCCATCCCCACGCCGCTCCCCACGGCCCCCAGCAGGAGGCCGTAGCCGAGGAAGATCCCCCGGATGCCGGAGGTCGAGGCCCCGAGCGCCTTCATGATGCCGATGTCCCTCGTCTTCTCGACGACGATCATCGAGAAGATCGCCAGGATGCCGAACCCGGCCACCGCGATGATGAAGAAGAGCAGGATGTTCAGGATGCTCTGCTCGATCGCGACCGCGGCGAGCAGCGGGCCTTGCAACTGCTCCCAGGTGCGGACCCGAAATCTCATCGGGTGGAGCCGATCCAGGGCGATCTGGAGCGTCTCGGCCATCTTGTCGAGGTCGCAGCCGGGCCGCACCTTGATCTGAACCTGGTTGACGGCCCCCTTGCCGGTCCTCGGGTCGATCAGGTTGCGGGCCTGCTGGAGCTCCCGGAGCGGCACATACACGTGCTGCGAGTCATATTCGCTCATGCCGCTCTTGAAGTAGCCGATCACCGGGAAGGCATCCTTCCCGGCCTCGGGCACGTTCCGGCCCGCCTTGGGAAAGACCAGGGCGATGCTGGATCCGGTCGGCGCGATGAACATGTCTCCCTTGCCGTTCCCCTGGTGGTGCGTGGCCAGGGCGTAGCCGAGGATCGCCCCCTTGGATGGCACTTTCTCGAGCGCCTGTTTCTTGAGCATTTCCACGTAATCGTCATGCTCGCCCGCCGAGGGGTCGCCGGGGCCGACCGGCTCGGCGGGTTCGACGGCCAACGCGGGCTCGCCGGCATTGGCGGCCAACGCGGGTTCGGCGGGGGGAGGGGCGGTTCGTTCGGCCTCCTTGATCAGCAGGCCCATGGGCGAGCTGCGGATTCGGAGCTCCTCGGAGATGTCGAACGACGGCGGGATCGGCTTGCCCTCCTCGTCGAAGAGGAATTCGGCGAAGTCCCCGGTCTTCGCCCGTTGAACCGGGTCGACGCCGATGATCTGGACGGGGCG
>CALKTZ010001082.1 GCA_937997355.1 uncultured Planctomycetales bacterium
AAAGCGCCCGATCGGGGCACTCCCCTTGTTTCATCGGATCAATGGCCACGGATGCCCCATTTTTCTTCGGGATCGCTCGAAGCCCCCGCAAAATGATTGTCGCCACTGCCTCCTGGGGGAACTTTGCTGGTGTCACAGCTTGCCCCAACCCGGCGGATCGCGTTAGATTCGGCTCGGAAAAATTGCCTTCTCGATTCCGAAGAAACCCAACCTTCCGTTGATACGAGGTTCAGTAATGTCCGGAGCGACTCCTCTCGATAGCGATCTCAAGATTACCGGTGTGGAGGCGATGTATCTCCGGCTCCCGCAAGTGAAAGAGCAATGCGACAGCGGCCAGGATGCCCTGATCGTCAAGATCACCACCGACGCCGGGATCGTCGGCTATGGCGAGGTCGACTCCGCCCCCGTCGCGGCCAAGGCAGCCATCGAGGGTCCGTTCTCCCACACGGCCACGACGGGGCTTGGGCATGTGTTGATGGGGGAGGACCCATTCCGAACCGAGTACCTCTGGCACAAGATGTATCGCGCCAATATCTACGGCGGACGCCGCGGGATCGCCATCCACGCGATGAGCGGCATCGACCTGGCCCTCTGGGACATCAAGGGGAAGGCGCTCGGCATGCCGGTCTGGAAGCTGCTCGGCGGCGGGTTCACGAAGAGCCTTCGCCCCTATGCGAGTTCCCTGTTCGGCCCGACCCCGGCCGAGACCGGCGATCGCGCCCGACGGTTCGCCGACCAGGGCTTCACGGCGGTCAAGTTCGGATGGGATCCGATGGGGCAGGATGCCAAGACCGACGTCGCCCTCGTGCGGGAGGCTCGCAAGGGATTGGGACCCGACCGAGACCTGATGATCGACGCCGGTCTCGTCTACGACGCCAAGACTGCCATCCAGAGAGCCCGCGCCTTCGAACAGTATGACCCCTACTGGTTCGAAGAGCCCCTCATGCCCGACGACTATGAAGGCTATGCCAAACTCTCCGCCGCCACGAGCCTGCGAATTGCCGCCGGTGAAGAGGAGAGCGAGCGGAAGTCCTTCCTGCAACTCATGGACGTCGGGAAGGTTGACGTCGTGCAGGTCGATCTCACCCGTTGCGGCGGCTTCACCGAGGGGATGAAGATCGCTTCCCTCGCGGCCGATCGCGGCCTGCC
>CALKTZ010001083.1 GCA_937997355.1 uncultured Planctomycetales bacterium
GATCGCCATCCGCTCGCCGTAATGGGGCGAATCGAGCAGCCGTTCCACGAGCGAGGCGTAGGCGTCGGGCGACTTGTCGTCGACGAAGCTCCGGACCTGCGCGGGGGTCGGCGGCAGGCCGAGGAGGTCGAGATAGAGCCGACGGGCCAAAGTCCGGCGATCGGCCGTCGGCGACAGCCTGGCCCCTTGCGGGGCGAGCCGACGGCTCACAAGGTCGTCGATCGGGTTGATCCCGGGGGCCGTGGTCGACTTCACCGGCTTCTCATAGGCCCAGTGATCCTGGAAGACGGCCCCCTCGACGACCCATCGCTTGAGGAGGGCGACTTCCTCGGCCTTGAGCCGGGGCTTGGCCGACTTGGCCGGGGGCATCACTTCATCCGGATCTTGGCTCTCGATCCGGGCGATCAGCTCGCTCTCGTCGGGCTTGCCGGCGACGATCGAGCCTTGCTGGACGGCCGCGCCGGGGAGATCGAGCCGCAGGTCCGCCTTGCGCTGATTCTTGTCGGGGCCGTGGCAGGCGAAGCAATTCTCGGAGAGGATCGGCCGGATGTCGCGGTTGAAGACAACCTTGTCGTCTCCCCGAGCCGGCACGCCGCAGAGGAGCCAGGCGATGGCGAGTACGGCGATCGAACGAGTCAACAACTCGCGTCCGGCCTCCGAAACAAAAGCGGAGGCGCGTTGAGCGTAGGTCAGGGCCATGGGCATCGGGCACGACTCCGGGGCTGCGAAGGCGGGTTCATCGGGCGGAATCAGCCAATCTTGTGGTCTCTTCAGTATAGCCGGAACGGGTCCGGGGCGAAAAGCGATCAATCTCGCCACCGATCGCCGCGAGAAATTCCCGGCTCGCCCAAAATCTTGGATTGTTTCGCCCCCTCCATCAAACTACTTGAGGTCGAGACGATCGAAACCGATGGCGGGCGAGACGAATCCATGGTGAATCCCAGACCCGGAGTTCCCCTGGGGCAGATCCAAGCCCTGTTCGAGCTGGGGACGTTCGGCGGCCTGACCGACGGGGAATTGCTCGATCGCTTCGCGACCGGCGACCGCGAGGTTTCCGAGCTGGCGATGGCGGTGCTCGTCGAGCGCCATGGTCCGATGGTCCAGCGCGTCTGCCGGTCGATGCTCCGCGACGTCCACCATGCGGAGGATGCATTCCAGGCCACGTTCCTCGTCCTTGCGCGTCGGGCAACGTCCATCCACAACCGAGACTCGATCGCGAGTTGGCTGCACGGGGTCGCGCGGCGGGTCGCGATCTGCGCGCTCGATGCCGAAAGCCGACACCGCCGCCACGAGCGAAATGCCTCGAAGCCCGAAGCCACGGAAACCGAGGCGACGCAGGAAAAGGATGACCTGGATCGGATTGTCCAGGATGAACTCGGCCGGCTGCCGGAAAAATACCGGACTCCGATCATGCTCTGTCACCTGGAAGGACTCACGCATGAGCAGGCCGCGCAACGCCTCCGATGGCCGGTCGGGACCGTCCGGAGCCGCCTTCCCCGAGGACGCGATCGACTACGGAGCCGCCTGATCCGTCGAGGGGCGGCGCCAGCGGCACTGGCACCCATCTTCGCGGCCGGTGAAACCGCGTCGGCCGGCGTCTCTCTCTCGCTCGTCCAGTCGACCGTCCGCGATGCCCTGATCGTGGCGGTGAAAGGATTCTCGTCCGCCGATCCGATCTCCCCGGTGGCGGTCTCACTCGCCCAAGGAGCCCTGAAAGCCATGTCGATGACCAAGATCAAGCTCGCCGGGACCCTGCTGGCCGTCGTCATGGCGACCACCGGCGCCGGCCTGTTCGCCACCAATGCCATCCGGGCGCAGAACAAGCACGAGCCTCCGAAAACCACCGCGGCGCCGCAGGTCAAAGAGGCAGCCGAGGCCGTCGAGATCCGGCACGTCGACCGGCTCAATCTGGGGCGGCTGCACGTCGGCGCGCTCGCCGAGGCGGGTTTCACCGTGCATTACAAAGACAAAGGCTCCCACGATCCGGGGCTCTCGATCCGGATCGAACCTCCTCCGTTCGTCACGATCACGCGGATGCGGATCTTCCGACGAGACCCGAATCCCGTCGAATCGATGTCGTATGAATGCACCATCCTGATCGACACGAAAGCACCGGGCGAATTCTCGGGGGACATCAAGGTCC
>CALKTZ010001084.1 GCA_937997355.1 uncultured Planctomycetales bacterium
CAGGCGGCGGACGGCCGATCTTCGCGCGGCGCGAAGCAGCCGCTGAGCGGCCTCTCGGCGGCCGATCGCGAGCTGCTGGGCAACGCCAAGGAATGGGCCTCGCGGTGCCTCGTCGAGCTGGGGGAACGCGTCGACCAGTTCGAGGACTTCGCGCGCGGGAGCGAGGATCTCTCCGACCGGCTCCACCAAGAGGTCCTTTCCAGCCGGATGCGGCCGCTGTCCGAGGGGATTCGCGGCTTCCCCCGGCTGGTCCGCGACGTCTCTCGCCAGCTCGGCAAGCAGGTCCGCCTGGTGATCGACGGCGAGACGACGGGGGTCGATCGCGACATCCTCGACCGCCTGGAAGCCCCCCTCAATCACCTGATCCGCAATGCCATGGATCACGGCCTGGAAACCACCGACCAGCGGATCGCGGCGGGGAAGCCGCCGACCGGCACCATCCGGCTGGAGGCGCGCCACCGGGCCGGGATGCTCCAGATCATCCTGGCCGACGACGGCCGGGGGATCGACCTGGAGCGGCTCCGGGTGAAGGTCGTCGAGAAGGGGCTGACCACCGCCCCGACGGCCGCCCGGCTCTCCGAGGCCGAACTGCTCGACTTCCTCTTCCTCCCCGGCTTTTCCACCCGCGACCAGGTCTCCGAGCTTTCCGGCCGGGGGGTGGGGCTCGACGTCGTCCAGAGCATGGTCCAGGAGGTACGCGGCACGGTGCGCGTGTCGAGCCGGCCGGGCCGAGGGATGCGGTTCACGCTCCTCCTGCCGATCACGGTTTCGGTGATCCGGGCACTGCTGGTCGAGATCGGCGGCGAGCCGTACGCCTTCCCGCTCAACCGGATCGACCAGATCCTGATGCTCGAACCGAAGGAGATCCGCGAGCTTGAAGGGAAGCCATTCCTCCTGATCGATGGCCAGCCGGTCGGCCTGGTCGAGGCGGCCCGCGTGCTGGAATTGGATTCGACCCCGGCGACCGCGCAGGCCGCCGGCCCCTTGCCAGTGGTCGTCGTGAGCGATCGATCGCATCGGTTCGGCGTGGTGGTCGACAGGTTCACGGGGGAGCGCGACCTGCGGGTCTCGCCGCTCGACCCTCGGCTCGGCAAGGTGCCGAATCTCAGCAGCTCGTCGGTCCTCGAAAACGGCTGGCCGGTCTTGATCGTCGACGTCGAAGACCTGGTCCGCTCGGTCGATAACATGCTCAGCGGTCGCCGGATCAAGCGATTGAATGAGCGAGGCGTGAAGGGGGCGCCGAGCGAAGGGGAACGGCAGCCGAGGCAGGCCAGGCGCATCCTCGTGGTGGACGACTCGATCACGGTGCGCGAGCTGGAGCGCCAGCTCCTGGAGAGCCGGGGCTATCAGGTGGATACGGCGGTCGACGGCGTCGACGGCTGGAACGCGGTCCGCACGGCCCATTACGACCTGGTCGTCAGCGACGTCGACATGCCCCGGATGAATGGCATCCAGCTCGTCGAGAACATCAAGAACGATGCGAGGCTCTGCTCGATCCCCGTGGTGATCATCTCCTACAAGGACCGCGAGGAAGATCGGATTCGCGGCCTCGACGCCGGCGCGAATCACTATCTCACCAAGAGCAGCTTCCACGACCGCACCTTCCTCTCGACGGTCGTTGACCTCATCGGCGAGGCGTAGCCGATCGGAGGGATAGCACACCGAAGCGAAAACGGGACTGGCTCGCCGGTACTCCGCGTGCCTGTCCCATTTTTCGCGCGACCATACGGTGAGCTGAGCAAGGGAGACCTTCGGCCGCAGCTTTCGGCGCGGTCGATTTCGGGTGCCACGGGTCTTCAGACCCGTGTTCCTGTCCCGGTGTGATGCCGGCACGGGT
Organism: uncultured Planctomycetales bacterium; assembly: GCA_937997355.1. Lineage (GTDB taxonomy): Bacteria > Planctomycetota > Planctomycetia > Isosphaerales > Isosphaeraceae > CALKTZ01. Next base: position 1,838 of record CALKTZ010001084.1, read on the forward strand.
CTGAAGACCCGTGGCACCCGGCGAGGCAAGGGAGACCTTCGGTCGGGCGTTTCGGCGGGGTCGTCCGGTGGCACGCGCCGAACAGAAAACAGGCCGCCGCGATCAGGGCCGGGTCATGGCCCGGCGTGGAAGCTCGCGACCGCCTCGCTCGTCCGCAGATAGCGGCCGTAGACCCGCAGGCGTTCCAGCTTGCCCTTGAGGGAAGGCCCGACGCGCAACTTGCCCGAGCCGGTCACGTCTCCCATCGTCTCTTTCCAGCGGGTCCATCCGGACGGCCGGTCTTTCCCGCCATTGCAGTGGAATCCGTCGACCACGAAGCTGAGGAGCCGAGGGCCGTTATCGGCGATGATCGCGACGTGATGCGGCGACTTCTCGCGGAGCAAGTCCGGGTCGCACTCCCAGGAAACCTTCGTGGCGCCGTCGTTCAACACGACCCGAACGGTCTTGTTCGGCGCGGTTTCCAGAAGGATACCCTTCCCCGCCTCATTCCGGTTGTCGAGGATCGTCTGCCCCTGAGCCAGTTCGTCGAATCGGACCCAGAGGTCGAGCGTGAGGCCGTTCGATTTGCTCAGATCCCAGCGGCGTTCCAGGTCGACCGAGCCCGGTTTGAGCGACTCGGCCGAGAGGTCCAGGACCAGGCCCTCACGCGAGACGGCCTTCTCCTTCCCCTGGTTCCAGAGCCCTTCGAGCAGGGTCCTGTCGACCTCGTGGACCCGGGCCACCGTCTTCTGGGTTTCCGTGACCCAGAACCGGCCGTCCTGCTCGATCAGGTCGGGATAGCTCATGTCGGCCTTCGACTCGGGGCCATGGAGCAACACCTCGGGCTGGGACCAGTGGATTCGGCCATCACGTTCGACCCCGCCGACGATCCAGGCCGGGTTCCGGGGCCGCCACGATGTTCCCGCGTAATGGTGGAACCAGAACAGGAACTTGCCGCTGGAAGTACGCCAGAGCTTCGGGCAGGCGCGGGGCGTTTTGATGGGTCGGCCGCCGGGGGTATACGTCATCGGCTCCGGCTTGCCCCACGACCGGCCGCCGTCGTCGCTGTACGTATGGCAGGGGAACCCCCGGGTCGTCCGGTAGACGCAGTAGAGCCGGTCGCCGGCAACCTGGACCAGATTGTGCTCCTCCTGGATCGAGCCGAATTCCGGCGATCGGATGCCGCGATCCCCTTCCGGCCAGAGATCGAAGCGGAGCTTCGCCGGGTCGGACTCGGTCAGGATGTTGTCCGAGCGGTAGAGCCACCCTTCGCCGTTTTCCAGCAGATATCGGCCGAGCTTGGTGAAGGAAAAGACCATGCCGTTGTTGATGATTTGCGGCTTGCAGATCCCCCAGAAAATCTGGACCTCGCCATTCCAGTCGTTGGCGCGGTCGCACGCGGTGAGGCGCATCGGCAGGCGGTATCGCTCGCGCGACCAGGATTTGCCGTGGTCGTCGGAGTAGCGGTAGACATACCAGCCGAGCATGTCGGCGCGGGCGGGCTTCCCCCGGAGGGTCGAAACGCGGTCGCCGTTGTAGTCGTAGAAGGCGTAGACCCGCCCCCCGGGAGTGACCAGCGGGATGACCCACGACGCCTCGGGGCCGTCCGCCGGCTCGATGTCGACCGGCCGGGACCAGGTCTTCCCGTGGTCCTTGCTGATCGTCGAAACGACGTGCTGCCCACGCTGGCCTTCCTCCCCCTTGCCGGTCGTCAGCACGCAGAGCCAGTTGCCATCTCGCGTGACGACGACATAAGGCTGGTCGCAGTAGCCTTCCGACACGATCGGCAGGCCGCGGGCGATATCGCGCGGATCGGCCTCGGCCGCGACGGCCAGAAGACCCTGGGCCGCCAGGGCCATCATCAACGACCAGGGCATGATGCGTGCGATCGGCATGGTGGATTCCTCCCTCAAGATGCGTCGCGTCTTTGCGAATTCCGGGCGATGCCCCCGATGACCGGCCCGACGGCGTGGCTTGCCGCCATTCCGCTTCCTACCATACACTGAGCGAGCCGGGCTCACATCAATCACGTCAGGCTTGATTGGGGTAGGACGAACCATGATTGCCCGAAATCGAATCCGGTCGACGAGGTTTCTTTCAAGGACCCTCTTCATGATCGCGGCCCTCGCGATCGATCTGACGAGCGGGGCGGGACCGCTTCGAGCGGAGCCGGAGAAGGCGGTTCCGATTGGGGTCATGTTGCTGGGTCTTCGAACCCATTGGTTCCTTCCGTCCGCACCGGTGAGTGCCTTCATTCCTGATCTTGGAGTGCAATACTACCTGGGGGATGGCCTGGGAATGAACTGTCGGCTTCGAATCCTCGCCGATGGCCGATATTCCTCCGTGTTGACCGGCTGTCTCGGCATCTATGAGCGGGAATCGGGCTACGCGACGCTCGATGGCAACCGGCTCACTCTGCGGCCGGTCGTGTCGTCTGAAGCGACGAATCCCCGCACTTATTTCCGCGTCCGCTGGGGGCCCCGGTCGTATCTGATCGAATCGGATCAGCTCAAAGAATACTGCGACGAGATCATCATCGGGAGAGAACCAAGATCAAGTTTGCGTGGTTTCTATTATCTCGATTGCGTACAAACTCCAGTCGACGGCCTCCCCGAGTTGCCGGAACTCGGGGCGGCCTATCTCCGGCAGAAGTTTGCCGTAGGTCGGATCATCGAGGTCTTGAAGGATGATCGGGTGAAGATCGATCTGGGATCGAAGGACGGCGTCGCGGTTGGCGAGGATTTGACGATCTGGTATTTCGGCAAGTTTGGGTCGATGTGGGTCACCGTGACATCGGTCGCCGAGACGACTTGCACGGCCGACGGACCTCCGGGATCGGGCGGAGCCGGGAAGTCGTTAGAAGTTGGCAAGATCGTCACGGCCCGAAAGCGTCAGGGGGCACCCGCGAGCCCTTGACCTGATCGGAAACCGTAAGCTCCTCAATCACCCTGGGCGTTTCCTCAGTCCCCAATCAAGCCGTCGATTTTCACGTCCTTGGTGGGCTTGAGTTCGACGTGAACTTCGGGCGCGTGGTCGCGCCAGCCGAATTGCCGGGGAGCATAGCCCTCGGCTTCGACCACGACGGTCGCCTCGGAATAGGTGAGGGGGGAGAAGTCCACGATCCCCGCGTCGTCGGTCCGCATCCGGAGGGAATCTCCCCAGTTGCCGCCTCCCCGCACGACGGGCTGATTGTCGAGGTACTTCTCGCCGAAGACGAGCGACACCACCGCGTTCGGGATCGGCTTCCCCGACTGTGCGTCGGCGGCTCGAATCTTGAGAGCATGCGCCTCGGGGAGCCGGTAGGTCGAGGATTTTTTGGGGTCCAGATTCACGAGAGGCCGGGCGATCACTCGATCGACGCTCAGCTCGCCGTGGCCGGGGGCCAGCACCGTCACCCGCTGGACCGAGCCTTCGCCGAGGTTGCGGATCACGAAGTATCCCTCATCGGAGGTGTAGGAGAGTCCGGTCCCGCAGAACCCGGCGAAGAAGCCACCGAACTTGTCGTCGGGCTTCTGTTCCTGGGGGGCGTTCAGCAGGACCCGGAAGTTGCGCACGGGCTTCCCCTCGTGATCGATCACTCGGCCCAGGATCGCCCCCGCCGCCGACATCGTGACGACGTTCTCCTTGTCGAGTTCCAGGGGATGATTCCGGAGGTCGCTCACGCCGTCACGCAGGAAGACGAACAGGACGCCCGACTCGGGCAGGCCGTTGACCTCGAAACGCCCCCGGGCGTCGGACTTCGCGCTCCGGTTCCAGAGGGCCAGCCCGGAGCGATCGTTGCCGATGATCGGCGTCACCATGACCCCTTCGAACGGCTCCTTGGCGTCGTTCTGGATCACCCCCTTCGCCGTGCGCCCCTTCGAGAGCGAGATCCGGATGTTCTCCTGATTGCCCCGGTCGGGGACCGCCACGATGTGGGCTGCCAGCGAGCCGTCGCGCGGCATCACGCCGAGCGATTTCGGCTCGTCGGGGACCTGGGCGAGCAGGAATTTGCCCTCGGCGTCAGTATCAGCCTCGACCGTATCGTTCGTTTGATTCAATCCCCAGCGGATTTTTACTCCCGCGACCGGCTTGTTGTCGGGATCGACCACGATGCCGGAGATTTTGCGGTAGCCGGCCGCGTTCCTTGCCTGGTCGGCCCTGGGCCGCGCCTCCTCGGGTTTCGGCTTGGCGGTTGCAGGCTTCGGCTTCAGTTGGAATTCGATCTTGAGCAGGTCGATGCCCGGCTTGATCTGCACCTCGTTCATGTTTTTCGATTCATAACCCGCGGCATCGGCATGGATCCGGATGGTCCGGTCGGGTTCGATCCCGTCGTAGACGAACCGGCCGTTCTGGTCGGTTTTGGTCCAGAGGCCGGTGAGCGAGAGCATGGAGCCGGATGTCGACCGCCCGACGTAGGCCCCCGGGATCGGCTTCCCCTCGGTGTCGATCACGCGTCCGGCCGCCTTCGATCCGCGAAGGATGCGCAGCTCCAGGTCCGTGACCGGACCTTCCGACATCTCGAACAGGATGCGCTGACGGAACCGCCCCGGCGCGACCACAAACGCCTCGTGATAGCGCCGCCGCGACAGGGCGGCGATTTCGAGCCTACCATCCTGATCGGCGGCCGGATCGAGCCCATTGTCCAGTACGAATCGCCCCCCCGCGATGGGCTTGCCGGTCTCGGCTTCGAGGAGCCGCACCCGGAGCCGCCCCATCTTCGAGAGCCGGAGCGTGCGCGGCTTCGGCGGCTTCCCTGCCTGCACGGCGGTGAAGGTCATCTCGTTGTTTCCCTGATCGTCGAGGTTGGCGTCGATCAGCCAGGGGCCGGGAGTAACCTCCAACGCGAAACGCCCCTGATCGTCGGCCTTCGTTTCCACCCGCTCCAGGGCATTCGTCTGGATCTTCGCGCACCAGACGCGCGCCCCCTTCGCCGGAGTTCCTTCCTCCGTCAGCACGATGCCGCTCAGGGTTTCGCCGCGCGCCGACGTGACGGCCGTCAGGGCCAGGCCAGCGAGCAGCAACAGCACCTTGTCGGGCCGGTTACCGCGTCTCTCGGCGGGTTGACCGTCGATTGACCGTTGCCGTCGTGGATCCATGACGTTGACTCCCGAGAGAGAGGAATTCGATCCATTTGCACGCGTTGTTTTACAAGTGTCGCACTGCTCGAATCGGGAGTCAAGGAGAATGCCGGTTACCGCCGGGCCGGGTCATCGACCCCGGCCCGGGTCTCGGCTAGAGTTGATCGGACCCCGGAACTCGGGGTCTTCCTGGGTCTTCTCGCGCGAGGGGTTTATCCGTGGGTTTCGATGTTCAGGTCCTTGCGATCGTGTTCGCGCTGTTCCTCCTGATGGCGATCGCCTATCGTGGCTTGCCGGTCATTTTATTTGCCCCGATCTGTGCGCTCCTGGCCGTCGGCCTCTCGGGGGGGCCGTTGCTGCCGAGCTACACCGAAACGTTCATGGGGAGTGCGGCGGGGTATATCCGCTCGTTCTTCCCCCTCTTCGTGCTCGGTGCGGTCTTCGGCAAGCTGATGGAGCAGAGCGGCGCGGCGGGCACGGTCGCGGAAGTCATCGCGCGGTCGCTGGGGCCTCGGCGGTCGATCCTGGCGGTGGTGCTGGCATGCGGCGTGCTCACATACGGCGGGGTCTCGCTGTTCGTCGTGGCGTTCGCGGTCTATCCGTTCGCGGCGGCCTTGTTTCGCGAGGCCGATATCCCCAAGCGGCTGATCCCCGGGACGATTGCGCTCGGGGCGTTCACGCTCACGATGGACGCCCTCCCCGGCACGCCGCAGATCCAGAACCTGATCCCCACCCGCTACTTCGGCACCGATGCCTATGCCGCCCCGCTGGCCGGGACGCTCGGGGGCCTGGCGGTGCTGGCCGGCGGCCTGCTCTGGCTGGAGCGACGGCGGGCGCGGGCGGCATCGGCCGGCGAAGGTTATGGCGAAGGGCATCTCAACGAGCCGGAAGAATCGGCCGATGCGCATCGTCCGCATCCGGTCGCGGCGTCCTTGCCGTTCGTCCTGGTGCTCGTCGCCAACTTCGTCCTGAGCCGGACCCGCTGGTCGGTGGCGAGCTGGCATGGGGGCGAGGTGTTGGCGCGCGACTTCCCCGGCCTGAACGTGGCGGCCTCGGCCTCGACCTGGGCCTTGATCGTGGCGCTTCTCGTGGGGATCTCGGCGGCCTTGCTGGTCGGCGCCGGGCGTTGGCGAGGGAGGCTCGGCCCGGCCCTCTCGGCGGCGACCTCGGGGGCCTTGCTGG
>CALKTZ010001085.1 GCA_937997355.1 uncultured Planctomycetales bacterium
TCGGCGATGATGCCGGCATCCTCTGAGCCTCGCTGCTCGCGCGCGAGCAGCTCGTCCCCTCGAATTGATGGATCGTCATCGTCGCTCCATGCGCCGATGGGTCCATCGATTCGAAATTCGAGGATCGCCTCAGCCGGGCGTAAAGTGTTGTATGTAGATAATAGGGACGTTGCACGAGGCCCTGTGTTGGGTTCGTCAAGAATGCGAGTGGAAAACGGGTCCGGATGGCGAACCTGGTCCGGCCCGCGCCCGTCTAGGCTCGAACAGCCTGTTCCTTGAACGAATTCGCTCCGGAAGACGCGCACCTGGGAAATGGTTGAATGACCTCATCGAAGGCCGAGCACTTTTGCCCGAAGGCGTCGTTCCTTCGTATTGAAAGATAGAGCACCTTCCGCGAGATCATGCGAAGAAATCGTCAATATCCCGAGAATCGTCGCGGTGGGTTTTTCTGGGCCGCGTCAGGTTTTTTGATTGACGTTCAATTGAGGAGATTGGTACTCGTTTTGCATCAGCCGTCGATGACCGGATCGTTACAAGGAGCTGAAGAGGTTCTTCAAAAGGGCCTCTCGAACGGAGTGGAATCATCCCCTGACATTCTCTCAGGCTTTTCCACGCGAGTAACGAACCATGAAGCGAGCACGACGCCACGACCATGAACGTGAGCTTTATTCCCGTCTCAATCGGCACCTGGAAGTGAGCCAGGATACCTGGCGTCCGCGTCGTATCCGCACGCGATCGGCGCGTTATGCGGCGTGTTTGGCGGAACGACTCGGGCTGATCGAACGCCCCAAATCCTGCACCTGGTGCCGACGACATCTCAGGCTGGAACGTCATCATTGGAATTATGACGAGCCGCTCACGGTGTCGTTCCTCTGCATGGATTGCCACATCCTGGCTGATGCGATGACTCGTGCTGAAAGTGCCTAGGAAATAGGCAATGGTGCGGAACGGCTTGCCGCCGATTCGCTCTCGCTAGGAGACTCCCAGGGGATCCTTTTTCAAGGGCCGAGGGATCGGATTCCTTGGGAGACGAACCTGAAAGGTTGCCCCATGACCCGGGGTCGCCGACCATCGAATTTGGCCCCCCGCCAGGCCGACGATCCGAGAAGCTCTCGGCAATCCAAGGCCGAGTCCGCGGCCGGCCTGCCGTCCGCAATAGAAGGGGTCGAAGAGATGAGCACCTTCCGTGGCCGTAATTCCTGGCCCGGAATCGGTGATGCTCCAACGCGTTTCCTGAGGGTCGGCGTCGGCCTGAACGTGTACCTTCCCGCCGGCCGGGGTTGCCTGGATGGCGTTGCGGATCAAGATTTCCGCGAGGTGCCGCAGGGCGTCGCCCGCCTCGG
>CALKTZ010001086.1 GCA_937997355.1 uncultured Planctomycetales bacterium
CTCCTGAGCAAGCCGGTGTCGCCTTACATCGCCGTGATGGGAGGAGCGAAGGTCTCCGACAAAATCCTGGTCATCGAACAGCTCCTGGCCCGTGTCGACCATCTCCTGGTCGGCGGAGCGATGACTTACACCTTCCTCAAAGCCCAGGGACATTCGGTCGGCAAGAGCCGAGTCGAAGCCGATAAGCTCGACGTGGCCCGCCGCCTGCTCGATCAGGCTGGCTCGAAGATCATCCTCCCGAAAGATCATCTGATCGCCACCAAGCCCGAAGCCGGGGCTGAAACCAAGGTCTTGACCGGCTCCGACTTCCCGGACGGTTGGTTCGGCATGGACATCGGTCCCGCTACGATCGACGAATACTCGGCGCTCATCAAGAAGGCGGGGACCGTCGTCTGGAATGGTCCGATGGGGATGTTCGAGGTGGAAGCCTTTTCGAAGGGAACCCGTGCCGTCGCCCAGGCCATGGCGGAATCCGCGGGCGTGACCGCGGTCGGGGGGGGGGAATCCGCCGAGGCCGTCGAACGATTCGGATTCGCGAGCAAGGTTTCCCACGTCTCCACCGGCGGAGGAGCCTTCCTCGAATCGCTCGAAGGGAAACAGTTCAACTCGCTCAAGGTGATCCCCGATCGATCATAACGGCTCGCCTCGATTGATATCCAAGCATGCTTCGGCATTGAGGAAATGAAATAAGGCCGAGGGACTTCTCCGACTGAGGAGAAGTCCCTCGGCCTTCGCGTTGACACGATCAATCAATATTTCGGCTCGGAGGGTGTTCCAACTACGATCTGCCTCATCTCGCCGAGTACTCCGGCCGGGACCCCGATGAAGGTCGCCGCCGCAGCCTTCACAACCTTGTTTTCTCCCGAGGAATCCCAGTATTCCCGGGGCTTGGAAAGGATGGGATGGCGATCGACGTACCCGGCGGTCCGCGCCGGCGCCGGACCGGGACTCGCCGCCGCGGACGGCGATTCGCCAATGATGACATCGTCGTTAATGGAGCTGGAAAGGGCCGGTTCGGTCTTCGTGATCCTCCTCCCCCTTGCTCCCTGGCAGCCGATGACCGCTACCAACAGGGCGGACATGAACCCCCACCGAATCCAGCGATGTCCATTGCGATCGAGAATCATTGACGAAGTCCTTACGTTCCCTCGAAGCCGGAGTCGATGAAGTCGACCCTTGCCCCGCCCGATCTCATTGAAACTCCTCGGGCGTCGGAGATGCAGTTCTATCAACGCATGCGCGATCCAGATCACGAACCGAAGACACCGAGCTCTATTTCCGCCTGGGAAGACCAAACACCACGCACCAGTAAGGAATACCGTTCTCGTCTCGAACCACGGCCGCGCCGATCTGTGAAAAACCGCCCAGGATGTTCTTGCGATGGCTCTCGCTCTTCATCCATCCTTCCATCACCTGTTCGATTGTTAAACGGCCGCTCGCGATGTTCTCCCCGACCCGACGATAGTCATATTTCTGCGTCTTAACCCGATCCGAGACCTCGGTCCCGTCGCTCCCCTTGTGAGTCATCGTCGAGCGATCGGCCATATCCTTGGCGTGGAGTTCCGCCGCGTTCTGCAGCTTCTTGCTCGCCGAGAAGGTCGAATACTTTTCGGCCTTTCGAATTCGATTGTGGGCTTCGATCAGCTTGTCGGTCGCTGATTCGAGGTCGAGATCGTTTTTCGAAGTCGGAGATCCGTCGGCGTCATGACGCTCATGCTCGGCGACCTCCCTCGATTCAATCAGTGAACCTCGCACAAGCCACCAACCCGCCCCAATCAGAAAGGCGGAGGTGAACAGGAAGATCCGGGTGCTTGAACGCAGTGGGCTACCGGCCATATTCAATTCTTCGGCGTACTTTCATGAGGAGCAAGAGTCGGTTCGCCTCTCCTCGACGTGGTGAAGCCTCGAAGACGTTACGATCGTTTTTTTGATCGCCGATTTGAGATCGAGCATGCTAGACTGTACGCGGGTTTATTATGACGAGCGATTCGCGGAAGAACAGCCAAGTTGATGGTAGAGCCCATGGTGCCGTCGGAGTTCGTTGCCCTCGATCTGGAAACGACCGGCTTGATCGCCGAAGTCGATCGAATTGTCGAGATTGGTGCGATCCGTTTCTCCGAATCGGGCGAAGAGTTGGGCCGATTTCAGAGCCTCATCAACCCCGGATGCCGAATGCCCCCAGACGCGCGGGCCATCCATGGAATCAGCGACGAAGAAGTCGCCGATGCGCCATGCATCGCGGATGTTTTGCCCGGCTTCGTGGAGTTTCTCGGAAATTCGGCGACGACATCCTTGCTGGCGCATCATGCGTCGTTCGACGCCGGATTCCTGGGACGCGAATTGGGTCGCGCCTCGATGCCGCTCCCAGAATTCGGCGTGATCGATACGCTGGCCCTGGCCCGGTCACTTCGTCCTGAGCTTCCTACCCATCGGCTCGACTATTTGACCAGGGTGTACCGCCTCTCTCCCGACTCTCCCCATCGGGCACTCGGCGACAGCATGCGGGTGAAGGAACTCTGGCTCCGGTTGAAGGGGTCTGAGCTTCCCGCCGATCGCCGCGTGACGTTCCCCATTTTCTATCCCCTCAAACAAAATCCCGCGCCCTGGGGCTGGGAACGCCTGGAACAGGCGATCTCGAATGGGGACGCAATCCAGATGGAATACGAGGGAGGAAGTCGAGGAACCTCTCCGAGAACGATCACGCCTCGACGGATGGTGCAACGAGGAGGGATCGTCTACGTCGTCGCCATCTGTCATTTGCAGAATTCTGAGAAATCCTTCCGGCTCGATCGGATTCGCTGTTATCAGGTCCTCGCCTCGGGAGCGGGCGAGAATCCTCGTTGAATCACGTTGAAGCCACGAAAGTTTACCGATAGAGTAATGGGGTCGAGCTCCGACTCGATCCGGTCGGACAGACCGTAATTGGCACACGCACCCACAAGAACCTGCGGCTTGTCCGGCGGATTCGGAAATCACGAGGCTGAGAATGCTCCTGGCTGTATTTTTAATTGCTTTCGGCGCGATGAGCCGACTTCTGCCGCACGCATGGAACTTGGTGCCCCTGGGGGCGCTGGCCCTCTTTGCTGGGTCGCGACTGCCCAAGCGGTTGTCCTGGGCAGTTCCAGTGTTCGCGATGATCCTCTCCGACATCGTGCTTGATCAGAAAAATGGAAGTTACTTCCATTCTCCAACTCGATGGATCACCTACGCAACTTTCGCCCTCATCGCATTGAGCGGCGTGTTTGCCAAAGGATCAAAAGCGAATCTCTTCCGCCTTGGTGGGCTCTCGCTCGTCGGTTCAACGCTCTTCTTCCTGACCAGCAATTTCGGATGCTGGGCCTGGCCCGAGGGTACGAATTACCCGATGACCTTCGCGGGTCTCATGGAATGCTACACGGCCGCACTTCCTTTCTTCAAGAACACCATCCTTGCCGACCTGATCGGCACGGCTATCCTTTTCAGCCTCGCTCCGATCATCAACCACGCCTGGCGTCAATGGCTTGCGAGCGTGCCGGTCTCGACTTCGACTGACGAATTCGGCGGCGCTGTCTCGACCCATTGATTTGATCCACAATCCAACCCCACGCCGAACGACTCGCTCCGCGCGAATCAGGGCAGGGTATTTCTATCGTGGCACGGCTGTTGGTCAGTGTTCGATCGGCCGACGAGGCGCAAGCGGCCCTGGATGGTGGGGCCGACATCATCGATGTGAAGGAGCCCAGGCGAGGTCCACTCGGTTGGGCCGATCCGGCCATCTGGAGCGAGATTCGTTGCGTTGTACCGGCAACAATCCCCATGAGTGTGGCCCTGGGGGAAGCGGCCGAGTGGTCTTTTGATTCGGCCAAATTCCTTTCGCCGAAGTTCTGGCGAGGGATCACATTCGCCAAGCTGGGACTGGCCGGATTGGACCCGGATTGGATCAGTCGGTGGATGTCTTTGCGAGCATATTTTGAGAAGAACTTCCCTGAAAAATGCTCCTGGGTTGCCGTAATCTATGCCGACTGGGAACTCGCGAAAGCTCCTCCCCCCGACCAGATCCTCAACATTGCCCTCGAAAATCCGAGATTCCGCGGCGTCCTCGTGGACACCTGGAGCAAAGGCGTTCGCCCCAACGTCGAGATCGCTCCTGAATGGCAGGACCGTGGGAAGCGAGTGAAAGACTCGGGACGATTTCTCGCCTGGGCGGGGGGATTGGGAATCTCGGAAATCGAGAGGTTCAACGCATGGAACCACGCGCCGGATATTATCGCGGTGCGAGGGGCGGCCTGCCGAGGAGGTGATCGCCTGGGAACAATCGACCCAAGTCGCGTGGCCCTTTTGAAGCGGGTGGCCAGAATCTGAACCAATCCCTGTCAGGGTCGATCAGCCGGGGTATGGGTTCTTATTATTCCCCGATGACTTTGATCAAAACCCGTTTTGATCTTCGACCGTCGAACTCGCCGTAGAAAATTTGTTCCCAGGGTCCGAAGTCGAGTTTCCCCTTCGTGACGGCCACGACAACCTCACGCCCCATGATCTGCCGTTTCAGATGGGCATCGGCGTTGTCCTCGCCAGTCCGGTTGTGGGCATACCGCTGAGGCGACGCATCGAACGGGGCGAGACCTTCCAGCCATTTCTTGTAGTCCTCGTGCAATCCGGATTCATCATCGTTGATGAACACCGATGCGGTGATGTGCATCGCATTCGCCAGACCCGCTTGGGATACTCATGACCGGCTCGTATCACGCCCAGCCGAAGCCGCCCCGCCCGAGGAAGACGAAGACCATCATCCCGGAGAACCTCCGGGGTGTCTACGCCGAGGTCGTGGACAAGGCGGTCGAACTCCGAGGGCGAGGGCTTACTCACCTGGAGGTCTGCGACGAACTGAACCGTCAGGGGTTCCGCACACGGACGGGTAAGGAATGGGGGCACGCCCAGCAGATCATCAAGTTGCTTCGTTCCTTCGGAAACGGGGGCTAATCTGCCGGACCTGTCCCATGAGGCACCCTGGAGCCGTCCTGGCCGTCGTCGAGAACGCCGTGATCATGGCGGGTCTTCCCATTGAACTTCGAGCGGACGGAAGCCGTAGCCGCTCCATTCAGGATCGTCTCGAACCCTGAACTCTGCTCTCTGCCGAACGGCTCGAACGGGATCGACGATCAACCGTCCCTCCAGGAGACGCTCAAGTTCTCGATGCCGGTCCTGATCTTCGGGCAGAGCCGGGTGGGTATCCTGGGCCGCTCTTCCCTGGTAGAACGCCGTCTCCCACCGCCGCCAGATCGCCCAATCCTCAAGAGCCAATGCGAAGATTTCTCCATCGATCGGCATCAGCAGAAAGGTGTCTGCATCCAAGTTCTCGCCGTCCCGCCACTCGGACTCGAACAGGTGGGGATGGCCGTGGTAATCAGCGATGCCTCGTCGTGGTCCGTCGTACCAGTCGGGGACCGTGTAGACGACCTCGAACATGGGATCAACCTCTTGTTCCTGGCGGTCCCGAGCCTACCCCTCAAAGGCGATGTCGAACAGCCCGTTCATGAAACAGGCCCGAACCAGTTCTCGATGGCCGAGCGGACCTGCCGGGCTGTTCCAACATCGCCACCGAGGATCAGGACGAAGTAGTGCTGGGGGATGAACTCATCGAAGACGGTGTTCCAGCGGAAGTAGTGGGCAACGTCCTCCAGGGGGTCGCCTTCGTGCCAAGTGGTCATGACGAACTTCTCGTCCGGCGGCGAGAAGTCGGGGCTCGTGGCAAGGTAGGCGAGGTCGATGGCGTCGTCCCACCTGGAACACTGGTGGCCTGTGCAGACGGCGTAGCGGCAACCCTGCCGAACGACCTCCTTGCTGACGGCATCCCGTTCATCGTCCGTGATGGTTGGATCGGCGATGACGAGCAGCAGGGCGAAGTCCTGTCCACCGAACGGCGACGAGAATATGAACGGGCGGTCCGTCTGGCTGAACCACAGATCGTACTCGTCGGTCTTCGTGATCTGGAGCATGTCGCATCGCAACCTGGGCTCAAGACAGCCCGTATTCTCGGTTCAGATCGAGCAGCCAATGCCCGTGGAAGGAGTCGCTCGCCAGGTCAACTACAACCACAAGGTAGACGTTCTTCGTCTTCGTCATGACCATGACATGATCGAAGCGGTCGTCGTCGGTGCGGTAGACGCCATCGACGAAGGGCTCGTAGATCACGTGACCTTCCAGATCGTCGGATGGAACCGCAAGGACGTACGGCCAGATGTCGAGGACATCGGTGGCAATCTCCTGGACGTTGTGCATCTTTGGCGTCATCGTGGCCTTGAACTCGTCCTCGGTGAACCGCCGTGTCCTCATGCTCCTACTCCCCGATGACCTTGACCAGCACCCGCTTCGGTCGTCGTCCGTCGAACTCGCCGTAG
>CALKTZ010001087.1 GCA_937997355.1 uncultured Planctomycetales bacterium
GGTCCTACACCCGCAAGGCCCCCCGATCGAGGCAACCCCTCGAACCGGGGGGCCTTCTCATGCGCGCACATCATTTCTTGCCGACCTTTTTTGACCCTCTCGGTCGGCTCCGCCCTCCACCTCCGAGGGACTACTGCCATACTTTTTGCTCAGGTATATTGAAATTGTCTTTACCTGGGCAGATGTGTCTTTGCGCTCCATTGTGGAGGCATTGATTCAAATGAGACATCATGTCGTAGCTGTCTTGATATGCCTTGACAATTGCGCGATGAGTTTGGGCGCCGATGGACCGCCCCAGCCTTTGGCGGGCCACGCCCGGCTTCCGAGCGGGCGAGACATTGAATATGTCCTGCATTTTGACCGTAATTCGCTTCAATCAAGTTTACGCCTTTCGAGCGGCCTGCTCGCGCTCACATCTTCCGGCGTCCTCGTTCGTTTCGAGCTTCCCAGTTATCGATCCGCCCGAGAGCAGTTCGAAGCCGGCGAGGTGACCTGCCTTTGTCGAGGGAAGGGCGAAGAGGCACTCGTGGGGCTGGCTGATGGTCGAGTTTGCCGAGTCAATCCGCTGACCCTCGAACTTGTCGAGTTATTCAGATTTTCTGCATCGGTTGCCTGGATCGGTTGGGGTGAGGCCGTGGGAGTTCGTCCTGCTGGCTTGGTCATCGTCACGCGCCCGACGAAGCCCGTCGAGCGATATGGTCGGCATTGGGATGTGCCTTATCTCGTGATTCACGATATGCCACGCGGAAGACGTACACACTGGATGATGAACGAACGACATTTTTGCTCGACGAGCGAGCCCGGCTCTGGATGGGTCTCGACAAGGGTGAATGGGGTGGGAGGGTCACTCGGGTTGATCTGGATCGGGGGACGATGACCGAGATCGAGCCGCCGCCAGCCAAGGAGCCTGATCGCCGAGCGTTTTGGGAAGGAGTCTACGGCTTCATCGAGATTCATGAAGGACAGGTATGGGTCTACGGCGGCACCTCGCACATGGGGTTCAATTCGGGAATTATCGTGCGAGTCGACGAGGGGAAAGCTCGTCCGGTGGCGTAATTCGTCCCTCCGCCCCGCAAGATCGTCGAGGATTCCGAGGAGGGTGAGAAGCCGCGCGATCATTCCGAAATTCAAGAGGAGCCGAGCGATCCTAATCGGCCGTGCATGCCGATCACGCATATTGTCGAGGAGAAAGATGGCTTATTGGTCCTTTCCTACAGCGATCGATTTCGCACCGATCGGGCGTTGAAGAACTGGAAACGAGTCGAACCCCTTTCGATCCACTATCGCTGGGGGCGTCCCGATGCCGTGGGGACTTATCCATCGGTCCGGGGGGTCCACCCGCCGCTCCGACGCGGAGAGCCTTACATTTTCGCCACGGTCGCCGATGGTTACGTGACGACGGACGGTGCGAAGTCGATTCCCCATGGAATCCCCGGCCAACTCGGCTTATCGAGTGCCTATCAAGTTGAAGACAGTTCGGAGGGGATTTTGGTGTTCGATCGCGATTCCCGAGAACCCCCCTGGAGATTCGGCGCGAAAGGTTGGGAGGTGACTTCGTTCTCTCCCTCGTTCGAGATCGACCCGGGCAACAACGCTGCCGATTTCGAGGCCGATTCGAAGGAATGGGATGAGAGCCGAGTGCTGATCGGTCCAGGGGGCGCGATCTTCTCGGTGAACGGCTCCGGTGCGAGCCCTGGAACCCGGACCACGGGCCGATTTGTTGCGGGGAAGGCCGAGCGACTCGGCCGCGAGACTTCCGGCCTGAATCCGTCTTCGTCGTTCATCACGGCCGATGGTACGCTCTGGAATTCTTCGTTCGAGGATTTGCAGCGATTCGAGGGTGGCGAATGGAACGTTGTGCTTCACGTGCCGAGGTCGGACGAAGCCCCCTCCGGCAGGGGGCTTCCCTCCCGATTAAAACCGATCAATAAACAAGGTTCGCCTTGGTTCCTGCTCGACTCCTCCGACAAGGATCTCTGGCGTTTGGATCCGGGCTCGCGTGATCGCCAGCCGTCTCTGGCACGGGTGGAGATCCGAGAAAGGAAGAAACCGCTGAAGATTACGGCGGCGATCCCCTGGTCCGATGGGACATTGCTGCTCGCGACAGACGGCGGCCTCCGCATATACGACCCGGTTGCCCGAATCCTCTCGAAAGTTGACTTTCAGGAGCCAACTCGGCCTGTGATGGCCCTCGCTCGTGATGGCCTCGGGCGACTCTGGATCGGAACGGACAGGGGTCTCAGGATGCGCGAAGCGGGCGGAAAATCCCTGGAAATCTTCGATTCCGTGCCGTTGGTTTGGGACCAGCCCGTTTACTCACTGGCCGCCGATCCCAGTCATGAGGATGGGATCATCGCGGCGCTCGGTTCTCGGGGCGTGGCGTTTATCCAGGCTCCCGCCAGGCCATGAGTCGGCCGGAGAGGACTCAGGACTCAACGTCCCGCATCCTCGCCCGATCCGCCCTCGCTGTGAAGGAGAGTCCAAAAGGCCAACAACGCTAGGATCGCGAGATCGGCGAACAGGAGCGGGGCGAAGGCCGGTGCGCCGTAGAGGAATCGGTCGACGAAGCTCGCCGCCGGCTGCGCCAGGTTGGCCCGGACATGGAAGTAGAATCCCAGCACCCCGACGCCGATTTGCGCCACGATCACCCAGGCTGATAACGCGATGAGGGGCCGATTATCGGGGAAAATCATGACGGCGGCGAGGAATCCGATGGCGGCTGCCGAGGCGACGACGCCGATCCATTCTTCGGGCTGGAAGAAGCCGTTCTGGGCATGGTCGGCCAGGCTCAGGGCGAAGTTCCCCACAAATCCGCCGAGGCTCAGCACGATCAGCCAACGTCCCCAGGCTTCTGATCGCGAATCGACCATCCGATTGAGGAGGATCAGAAGGCCGACCCCGGTATACGAGAGTGGGGCAACGAATGGAGCGGAATAGACCAAATTCTTGAGTGTCGCCTCGCGGAAGAACTGACTCTCCAGATGGAATAGGAGCCCCGCGATTCCAACGGCGACCGCGCCCCAGCCCACGGCCGTCCCTAGCCGCCGCGCCAGTTTCTGTCGACCCCCGATGCGTCCTTCGGTCTCGGCACCCGGAAGAGTCGGCCGGAGACCGCCGAGCCACATGGCCAGTAGCAGGACGATCGTCCCCATCACGGAGAAGATCACCGGCACCCACTCGGCGCGATGCGCGAAGGCGTTGATGGCGTGGGCGATCGCGATGTCAACCGCCAGGAACGCGATGTTGTTGACTGCGAAAATCTCGGCATAGGCCAGGGGGTCGGCCCACCATTTACTTCGCATGGACTTCGGCCTCGCCTGTCTTCTTCTCACGTATTTCGCCGGCCAAACGCTCCAACTCCCTCAGCTTGCTGTACACTTCATAGAAGCCATGCCACTGGACGAAGTCGGCCCCTCCCATGAAGGCCCCGTGCTTGGCGGTCCGTCCGCCATAGTGCCAGAGATCGAAGTAGATCAACTCGATCGGCTCATCCATCGGGTCGGGGGTCAGCAGTTTCTCGTCTCGGAGCTTCTTCATCACGGCTTCGGCCTTGCGCACGTAATCGTTGACCGAGCCTACCACCGATTCCGCCTCCTTGTAGAAGGTTTCGATCCTGGGAGACGTGTGGCACTTTTTGCAGGTCTCCTTCATCTCGGTCTGGCCGGTCTGGAAGTTGGGGCGTTTATCCGAGACGGCCGCGAAGAGGTAGTACGACAGACGTTCCGTCATGCGTGAACTTCTGGCCTTCCAGGCCGCTCATGTGGCATGTGGCGCAGGTCGGGACGGGCATATCGGCGGTGGTGAGGTGCTTCGGATCGGCGTCGAGGTTCATGCGAAAGCGCTGGGCGTTGAACAGGACACCATGCTTCGATTCGTGATAGATCTCGATCTGCGAATGATCCGGCCCCATGTGGCACTGGCCGCAGGTTTCGGGGAGCCTCGCCAACTCGACCGAGGCGGCATGCCGGGCGTGGCAGGCGGTGCATGAGCCGATCGAACCGTCCTTGTTCGGCTTGCCGATGTCATGGCACTTCAAGCAGCCGGACCCCATCGCCTCCTTCCCCTCCATGAGCCCCACGGGATGGGGATCCCGATCGACCCCCTTGGGATGGAATTTCTCGGAGAAGGCGATTTGCTCGGTGGTGAAATCCTTCTTGCCGGTGACGGACGCCCAGGCGGGGGCCGCGTGCCGGCTTTGGAGATACTGGTCGTACTGGGTCTTGTGGCATCCGGCGCAGTTGGCCGCCGTCACCTTGGTGTTGATGACGAATCCTCGGTGATCCATCTTGTCCTGGCCGGCCGCCGGCTGATGGCAGTCCAGGCAGTTGATCCCCTTGCTGCTGTGCTTGCTCAGCTCGAATTCGTGGACGATGGCCGAGGTTTCCTGGCGGTGGCACTCGGCGCATTTGCCCGAGGCCCGGGCCAGGGGGGCCGTCGGCTGAAACCGTTCGACGGCGGGACGCTTCGCATTCAGCAGAAACGCCGAGACGACCAACGCCGTGCCCAGGAAGATTGCCAGGAACACTCCTCGGAATGACATCGGTCCCTCTCCCTCTCGCGCCGATTGATGCGATGGTCCGGATGACTGTTCGAGATAACCGAGGAGCCTTCGATCCGCAAGCCCGAACTTCCGACGCGCCATCTCCCGGCAGATCCGGCTTCCGTCCTCGATGTGATCGACCGATGATTCGGGTGGTCCGGCTCGCTATGATGGTCCGAGACAAAGACGATCTTGATCTCGTTGAATCGATCACCTCGGGAAGTACCGGCAATGAAGCACGTTTTTGCGATGATTGCGCTCGGGACGCTTTGCGTGACGGCGGTTCCCCGGCTCTCGGCCAGGGAGGTCGAATTCTCGCTCCGGAGTCGAGACGCCGAAGGCAAACCGATGGTCACGAAGGAACGGATCGATCCGGGCAAGATCGGCATCGTCGTCGTCGATATGTGGAACTTTCACTGGTGCAAGACGGCGACGATGCGAGTCGCGGCCCTGGTCCCTCGGATGAATCGGGTTTTGAACGTGGCGCGCGATCAGGGGATGACCGTGATGCTCTGCCCGTCCGACGTGGTCGACAATTATGTCGGATGGCCGCAGCGCGAGAAAATCTTCTCGATGCCGCGCCATACGGTTCCTCCCCTCCAGAAGATCGAGTGTCCCAATCCGCCCAACGGCGGAGGCTGCGCATGCGGCCGGGAGCGTTGTGTGGTGAACTACGGCTGGGACGGCATGCATCCCGATCTCGCGATCGCCGACGACGATCTGATGCCCGATACCCTGGAAGATGTTTATTCGATCTGCAAGGAACGCGGGCTCACCCATTTGATCTACTTCGGCGTGCATACCCAGGTTTGCCTGCTCGGCAAGCCGATGGGGCTTCGAAACCTCAAGTCGGCCGGCTTGAAATGCATTCTGGCTCGCGATCTGACCGACGCCCACCCCGGTTACAAGCCGGAAATTGAATTCACGCCCGACAAGCATACGGCCGAAGTGGTCGAGCACTTCGAGCGTTACCTGGCCCCCAGCGTCGACATGACCGAGGAGGTCAAGAAGCAGGGGCTCTGGAATACCAAGGAGGCCGTCGACCCGGTGCGGATCACTCCCTGGGGAACGCGGATGCGCCCTCATCTTTTCGAGAAGGATGTGGTCGTCACTCTCACCGCCCCGCGCGATCCGGATGCGGAAATCCGCTACACCGCCGATCCGAGCCGCCCCATCGCGGAATGGAACGTCTACACCAGGCCGTTGACGCTCTCCGAAACGACGCAACTTACGGCCTTCGCGTTCCGGGGGGGCGCACCGATCAGCACGAAATCCGAGGGAAGCTTCGCGAAGCTATCGGAGATTCCTCCGAAGCCTGATCGGCATCTGTCGGATCTCACGCCGGTCCGGGCGGTCGGTCCCGGCCATAGCTATAACAATCAAACCCGGTTCTCGGCGCACAGCAACCCGCCCCGCAAGGATCGGAGTAACGAGGACAAGGTACTCCGCCTCCGCCGGCAAGATTACGCCAAGGGGATCGGCGTCCATGCCCCCTGTCAGCTCATGTATGAGCTCCGCCCCGAATACAAGCGGTTCGTCGCGCTGGCGGGGGTCGATGAACATCTTCTCGAAGTTGCGAGCGGCTCGAACGTTGCCAAGTATCCCAGCGTGGTGTTCAAGGTGTTCATCGACGGCCGGGAAGCTGCCGCGAGTCCCGTGATGAGGGTTGCCACGCTCCCCTGGCGATTCGATGTCCCCATCCCCGCGAACTCCCGGTCGATCAGCCTGGTGGCGACCGATGCCGGGGATGGGAATCGGGAAGACCTGGCCAATTGGGTCGATGCGGGGTTCGTCGTTTCCGAGCGATGAACCCGCGCAATACCTCGATTTCGCCCGATTGGGCGAGGCGCGGCCCGGCTCTAGCTCGGGCCGCGCTCGATGACCATTACGACTTGCTTCGAGGTTCCACGATCTTCACCTGGAACGTATGGCTCGGCAGGCCGAGGTGCCCCTGGTCTTCGGCGCGGGCATAGAGGGTGTAGGTTCCGGGCGAGAGCGGGGTCGAAACTCGGAGGCGATACTGGCCGAGATTGTTGGTGTTTGTCTGGCCGATGACCTCGCCCTGAGTGTTGATGAGCTGGATCGCGGTCCCCTTCGCATAGGTGCCCACATAATAGGGACGCGATTGCCCGGTCACGGCGAGGGTGGGATTCACCTGCGTCCCCGTGTTCTTCGCGATCTGCGGGATCTGGGGCGCGGGGAGCGGCTTGCCGATCGAGAGGGCCGTTTGCAGGACGAGCGTGTAGTCGTTGGTCGCCAGGAAGACCGGCTGGATACTCGCCGTGTCGACCTGAGTGACGAGCGTGTTCAGGGATGTGCTGAGCTTGTCGACGGCGTCATCCGGCGCCCCCGCCGCCTGGAGGACCTGGACGAAGGCTTGATGGAGCTTCCTCGCATCCCCCGTCGACAGGCTGACGTTGGGGACGATCTTGCGGAGGGTGAGGTTGAACGAGTTGAGGACCGAGGTTCCCGGCCGGTGGAACTGCACCTCCAGCTTGGTGAGCCCATCCTGAATTTCGCCCACGAGATCCTTGGGCAAGAATCGGCCGGGCTGCAATCCCAGCATATACCTTGGCAGGTTTTCGACCCGCTGCTGCTTCTGCTGGTAGGTGATCGCCAGGTCGGCGGTGTTGTTGTTGGAAGGGGAGCCGAAGACATTGGTGGTCGTGGCCATCAACTTGCGGGCTTCCAGGTCGTCGGAAGCCGGGATGAAGCGGCGGCGGTGGCGGTCCATCGCAACGAGTCTCCTTGTCGAGAACCACGACGAATTCGGCGAACTTGGCTGAATCGAAGCCCTTCGCAATCAGCAAGATCCGACGGAACTTCGGCTTAACGTTCGGAACCTGATCGAGGCAAGAAACATGGCCCATTCATGAACCGTTCGACGGCATCGATCCGTCGATCTCAAACGCCAAGTCACACCGAAGCGAGGCGAGCCGGGCGACAAAAAGAGATGACTTTCCCGGACTCGCGATCGAGATGTGTTGCCGCGCATCGCCCACGAATCGGGTCGATGCGGCCCGCTTGTATCACAATCCCCATCACCTGGCTAGGCGGATTGTGACGCTCGATCATCCGATCTCGAAGAGTCGGGGAGGGGGCTTGGCACTCCCTGTTCCAGGATCATTCGGAGGTAGGAGCGGGGCTCGGCCTGAGTGAGCCCCAGGTTGGCGGCCAGGCTCAAGATGGACCCCTGCGCGGCGGCGACTTCCGTTTCCCCGGGCGCGATCGTCTCGACCTCGGCGAAATCTCCCAGCCCTTCCACATGGTCGAGCACCACGGCGATCTCAAGCCCCTCATACATCAGTTCGAAGGATCGCCGTCGTTTCGTGACGGTGGCCACATGCCGGAACCCCAGGTGCATGAAGAGCTTCGAGAGTTCTCCGTAAGCCCCGGGGCCATCGGTGAAGCCGATCTCGATTTCTTCGCGGGTTTTGGTCGGCCCGGCGAGCCGAGGACCCTTGTAGGTGATCCGATTTTCGGAGCCGATCTTCCGGATTCGGAACGCCTCGTGAGATTGTGCGAAATCGCGAGAGGGGTGATTGAGGTAAAAGTCTTCCTGGATTTCGTCGGGGCCTCGTTTGGCACCGAGTCCTTCGAGGAGTTGGAACAATTGCGCGTGATCGACCGAACGGTACTTGACCTCGATTTCGAAGCTCATGACGGGAACATAACCGCAAGCGGGGGGGATTGTCACGCAAATTTCGTCATGAACCATCGCCTTGATCGGTACCGGCCGATTGTTTCCTTTTTTTCTCGGAATGATCAAAATATTTGGGTTGGTCGGCGAATGTCTTTGAAATCGGGGGAATCCGAACGAGTTCCCGCGAGCCTGGGTGTCCAGGTCAACCGCGATCGTCCCGTGGTTCTCGAAGCGTGTATCGCTCCGAGGGGCCAATCGCGATCGTCTCACCAGGAGTTCTTGCCGAGGAGCCGTCACGACGTGCCGCGGTGATTCGCTCCGTTCGGCGTCATCTCGATGAACACTCCATTCGTAGGGGTTGCCGGCTTCGATGTCGTTTCCGGACTCCCCTGGTTGCTGCTCGCGCTGTTGGGAATTGTGGTCCTGCTGGAGATTCTCGGCGTCCGTTACATCTCCAATACCCGCGTCGGGGTGGTGGAAAAGCTCTGGTCGTTCCAGGGCTCGGTCCCGGAAGGGCGCATCCTCGCACTTGAAGGAGAGGCGGGTTTTCAGGCGGAGCTGCTCCGAGGCGGCCTGCACCTTGGCTACTGGCGTTGGCAGTATCGGATTCATAAGTCCCCGCTGGTGACCATCCCGCAAGGGAAGATCGGCTACGTCTATGCCCGAGACGGTGAAGCCTTATCCTCCTCTCAGACCCTGGGCCAGGCCGTCGCCTGCAATCAGTTTCAGGACTCTCGCAGCTTCCTGCTCGGTGAATCGAGCGGTCCCGACCAGGAGCCGAAACGCGGCCAGCGCGGCCGCCAGCGAGAGATCTTGCGTGAAGGTGTCTACGCGATCAATGTCGCGCTCTTCATGGTGATCACCGAGGACATGGTGTATCGCCTGAATATCGGCGGGTCGAACGAGTTGAAGACGCTCATCAACTGGCAGGATCAGCTCGCCGGCATGGGGGGCTTCGACCCCGTGGTGATCGGCGGTGCCATCGAAACTCCCGACCCTCTCATGCCGGACAAGAAGGTTTACGTCGATAGCATCGGCATCGTCACGGTGCATGACGGCCCGTCATTGCCCCCGGGCGAAATCATCGCGCCGGCGGTCGGCTTCGATCGGGCCGACAAGCACTTCCACAACAACTATCAAGATTCCGAGGCTTTTCTCAAGGCCGGCGGACGTCGAGGGCTGCAATACGTCCCGCTGACGGATGGAACGTATTTCATCAATCGATGGTTCGCGACGATCGAGTCGATCCCCAAGACGATCGTCCCCATCGGCTATGTGGGGGTGGTCGTCAGTTACTACGGCCGATCCGGCCACGACCTCTCGGGGAACGCCTTCCGGCATGGAGAGCGTGTCTCGGAAGGGGAGCGAGGGGTTCAGGAAAAGCCGCTCGGGCCGGGCAAATATGCGTTCAATACGTATGCGGGGAACATCGTCCTGGTGCCGACCACCAATTTCGTGCTGCACTGGGTGACGGGCCGGACCGAATCGCACCGCTATGACGAAAGCCTCCGCTCGATCGACCTGGTCACCCGAGATGCCTATGAACCGACGCTCCCCCTCTCCGTCGTGGTTCACATCGATTATCAGAAAGCCCCGAGCGTGATCCAGCGCTTCGGCGACGTGAAGAAGCTGATCACGCAGACCCTCGACCCCATGCTCAGCGCCTATTTCCGCGATGTCGCCCACAAGCGGACGATGCTGGAACTGCTCCACGAGCGAGACTCGATCCAGAAGGAGTCGAGCGACGAGCTTGGCCGAAAATTCCACAATTTCGACATCGAGTGCGTCGACGTTTTGATCGGCAAGCCCGACACTCAGGCCGCCGGGGGGAAGATCGAGACGCTCCTGGAACAGCTCCGCTTGCGTCAGCTTTCGCTGGAACAGGTGGAAACCTACTCGAAGCAGGTGGCCGCCGCCGAGAAGTTCCGGGTCTTCAACGAAGCCCAGGCGATGGCCCAGATGCAAACCGAGTTGACGAACTCCCTGGTGCGGGTGCGGATCACCGAAAACGAGGCGGAGGCCCAGCTGGCCAAGGCCCGCAAGCAGGCCGAGCAGGTGATCGTCACGGCCGAGGCCGAGAGCCGTTCCCGCATCCTGGCGGGCCGAGGGCAGGGGGCCCAGATCCTCCAGACAGGTCTTTCCGAGGCCTCCGTGCTCACCCGCAAGATCCAGTCCTATTCCGATCCTCGGCTCTATGCCCTGGGGCTTGTCGCCGAGCAGCTTTCCCGGGCCTCGCAGCCTCTGGTTCCGGAACGGGTCTTCATCGCCGGTTCGGGGGGTAACGGCCATGGAGGGGACGGATCGTCGGTGACCGATGGAGTCGCCGGCGCGGGGAGCGGCATCCTGGGGCTGCTGCTCAACCTCCTCGTCGCCGAGAAATCGGGCTTCGCGCTCGCCGAAAATGGGAATGGCGGTGATGGACTGCCCCTGGAGTTCACCGATGAAATGTCGCGCCAGGTGATGGCCGCCATGAAGGAAACCCTGGCCTCGAACGGCTCGAACCCCGGACTCCAGGACACGAGCCGGGATGCGAAGCCGGAGATTCCCTTGACCGAGGAGCCGGTCGCGATCGAATCGGTTTGATCGATGTCCGATTTCCTCGACTCCGAAGTGCCCATGAACATCATGGGCACTTCGCGTTGAACCGATGTCACGATCCCTTCGGGCCGGTGGGCTCCGCCGATTTTGGGGACGCCAGCCATCGGACGGCGTTTGTCAGGATACGTAGCGGGATGGGCTCCTTGAAGACCGGGAAGGTTTCGTGTCCCGGCCGAAAGTAGAAGACCCGGCCTTTCCCGAGTTGCCAGACCATGCCGCTGCGGAACCATTCGCCGGGTTCCCAGCGCTCTTCCAGGATCACCTCGTCCGGCTCTGGGACATGGAACGGCTCGTCGTACATCTCCGTCCGGGAGACCTTGAATGCGGAGGGGACATCCCTGGCGATCGGGTGATCGGGCTTGAGAACCTTCACGCTGCTGGGCTTGCCGTCCGGCCGGTAGGCCGGGAAGCAGCAGTTCGGCAACCGGACCTCGATCTTCCGCGCGCCGTCCGGGAATTTGCGGACCCTGGCGAACGGGGTCGGCCGGGCCTCGTACGAAGGGGCCTGATATCGTGGTTTGGGGGGAGTATAGGTGATTTCTACTTTACCTTCCCCCGGCACGCGATAGGCCCGTTCGGCATCCTGCCGGGTCCGCTCGTTCATCGCCTCGACGAACGGGGTCGACCAGTGCGCCGAATGGAGGGCGATCAGCGAGAGGTTTCCCGACAAAATCCGGGCGACGATGCGCCTGCCCGTTTCCGGCGTCACCTCGGCCTGCCGGATGTGCCCCCACCAGATGAGCACGTCGGTGTTGCCGAGAGACTCATCCGAAAGGCCCTGATCGAGATCGTCGAGCGCGACGGATTTGACCGAGAGATCCGGGTGAGTGCGCAGATGCTCGGCGATCTGGTTCCCCAGAAAATTTTCGTAGACTTGCTTCTGCTGGGGTTGCCTCTCATCCCAGACGATCACCCGGATTTGACGAGCCGGGGGGGCGGACAAGGTGCTCGCCCGGAGGATGGAAGAATCCGTAAGCAGGTTCGCACCGGCGACAATCGCCGAACCTTTGACGAAATCGCGGCGACCTTGCGAGAAGTTCATCCGTTCCAGGCTCCGGAGGAGATCGGGACAATCATTCGGATTCTTGGGTGAATCATTGTCCCGAACGTCGGGAGCGTCTGCAATCGGGGCGTTCGTTCAGCCCGATCGGCGGCGGCGCCACGCCATGACGGCGGCGGCGCCGATTCCCAGCAAGGCGACGGATGACGGTTCGGGGACATGCACCGCATCGTAGACGATCAGGTAGCCGGTGATGTTGCGATTGGCGTCGGCGGTCACCGAGAGGGTCAGCGTGAAACGATCGAGGTGATTTCCGCCCGTGGTCAGCGGGTGCATGGCCATGTCGGTCTTTTCCACGACGAAGGTCCCGGCGGTCCCCGTCGCGAGATAGGTCACCATGAGGTTTCCGGCGAGGGGGTTGGGATTGACGTCGGTGGGGTCGGGGCCGAGGAGATGCCGGATGCCCCAGGAGACCGTGATCGACTGGGCGGCACCCGACGCGTCCTCGACGATCGTCGAGTTCGAATCCCAGGGAGTGCCCGGGATATCATTCAGGAGATGGGTGTCCCCGAAGGTCCCCCCCGTGTTGGTCACGACCGTGCGGAAGTGAGGCGGGATGTCGAAGACGTTGTTAATCGAGATCGAGTCGGCGAGTGCGGGATTCGCCGTGAACACGATCAATAGACCGCAGATCCAACCCGAAGAATTCCGACGGAACATCGCGGTATCCTCCCGTGGGGCAGACCGGGCGAACGAATTCTTGGCGACCATCGATTGCGCACGATGGGCGGTGGGGCATCGGCCCGGCCTGCAAGAATTCGTGCCGCGCCCTTTGACGCTTGATTTGCGTTGTCGCGAGGTGTCTTTCCGAACGAAGCGCGAGCCTAGCTCGACGAATTCTTTCTTTCAATACGTGCGACGGCTGGTTTGATCGGGATTTTCCGCTTATGTTGATTTCAGGAAACAGTGCATGTGAGATTGGAAGGCAGATTGTCCGCTCTGCCGAAGCGGATCGTTCAGACGTCCTGAAAAGGGGCAGGATACTTGAGTTCGCCGGACACTCCGTCCAGGGCGCCTGGGACCAACTCAAGGGCCATCAGGGCCGGACCGGCATAGGCGCAAGTCAGTGGCTCGGCCAAGCTGGCCGAGAATCCGAATCGCGGGTAGTAATCGACGTGACCGAGCACGACGACGATGTGGTGCCCCAGAGATTTGCAGAGACGCAATCCCTCTTGCACCAATGCCGTGCCGATCCCCCGACGTTGGTGGTCCGGCAGGACGGCCATGGGTGCCAGCGAAAGGGCATCGATGACTCCTTCAGCCGTTTGAATCGGGAGTTCGCTGAACAGGATGTGCCCGACGATCAGACCGTCCTCCTCCGCGACGAGCGACAGCCGGGCGTATCCCCCATCTCGGAGGTCGTCGACCAGTTTCCCCTCGGCCTCCTGGCCGAAGGCACCCCGATTCACCCGGCGGATTGCATCGAAGTCGGCATCGGTTTCGGTACGAATGATCATCGGCATGTTTTCCGTAATTAGGATTCGATCGATGATTGCGAGGCGTCGTGATAGCAGCACACGTCGATGACGTCCGCATGGTCTCGCACGATTCGGCGCAATTCCTCCAGGCTCTGCATTCTCAAGGCGTTGTCGTCGGCTCGTTGCGCGGCGAGGGTCGAGACGGGGTGATCGTCCCGCTCCAGTTCGATTTGCAGATAAATCGAATCGCCGGCATGCAAGAGCCAGCGGTTATCTTGTCGGATCGCCACGCCGCAATGACCCCTGGTATGGCCGAACAAGGGGATCAAATGAACGTCGCCCATGGAGCCGAACGGGATTGGTCGAGCCTCCAGGCCATACCATCGCTCGGTCGAGGAGCCATGAGCTTTCCATGTCGGCGAGTGCTCGAAGTGAGGAGGACGATAACGCCACCAGCCGTCCTGAATCCTGGAAAGCTCTTCCCGCGAGATATGCACGGTTGCCTCGGGGAAATCGGCCAGGCCCCCCGTGTGGTCGGGATCGCCGTGCGTCAGGATGATGTGTCGAACATCGGAGGCCCGATAGCCGAGTTCTTCGATGCGACGAACCGCCGTATCCTGCTCGTCGAACTGGAAGCCCGCCAGTTCGATCAGTTGCTGCCCGATTCGTTCGGTGGGGTCCCGAACGTCGAGTAACCCGATGCCAGTATCCACGATCGCCAGCTCGCGATCCTCCGCGAGCAACAAACACCGGCAAGGGACATAGCCGAAGCCGGGGGCGGAGAGCGACCCGCAGTTCATGGAATGGATTTGGATCGTCATCGAGTTCCTCATCGATTGTGCCGCGAGCCGAAGGAATGATGGCCCATTGTTTACGGTAATAGCTGAATACCTACCGAGACAACCGCGAAGAAAGCAGCATTCCTACAGCCCAATCAGCAAGAACCCCAGACGAGCACGCGACTATTCCTCGACTCTGTTTTCTTTTGTTTAAATTCTTTATATTTCCTAGAGCGCCTAGTATAGTATTGTTTTCGATGCAAATTTAGCGCCAGGGTCGGAATGAGACGCTTGACTCCTGACGATGCTGGAAATAAGCTGGTAGGTTCTTCGATTTGATCAGACGGACCGCGAGTCGGGGACCGCTTCGAGGACCTCGCAGTCCCCGTTTTCTCCTCCCGACTCCCATGTCGGGTGTGGGTTGAAACTCAGGAAGTTGTTCGCCAGCGACAGAGGACGACAGGTTTATGCCTCGGAAGAAATTCGGACGCAACCGCAAGAATCGTTGCCGCTTTTGCACCCGTGAAGGATGCCCCCGGCCGGCTTACGTCGATTACAAGGATATCGGGCTCCTCAAGAAGCTCTGCACCAACCAGAGCAAGATGTTCTCCCGCAAGCGGAGCGGCAATT
>CALKTZ010001088.1 GCA_937997355.1 uncultured Planctomycetales bacterium
TGGAAATGGCGGATCGCCGCGAGCTTCTCGGCGATGAGTGGGTTGTTCGAGGCGTCGAGCTTGGCCAGGACGATGTCGTCCTCGGTGAGCAGGTCGGCCTCGTCGATGATCGACCGCCGCAATCCTTCGCGGAGGACGTCGGCGAACTCGTTATAGATGAACGCCTCGACCGGCCCGGCCCACCACTCCTCGTTCATGGCCGAGAAGCCCGCGACGAGCGATTGCGCGGCATCCAGATCGGTCAGGACGATCGTGGAATCGACGACCGCGAGGGAGCCCAGGAACTGCTCCACCTCGGATTGCTCCACCTCGCCGCAGGCCAGGCCGTCTCGCATGAAGTAATCGAGCCGGTCGGCGCAGAGCCAGGGGAGGGGCCGTTCCAGCAGCGGGTAGATCGAGTCGTCGTAGAAGTCGGCGGGCTGGAAGCCGAGTTTGACGATCGCGGCCTTGATATCGGGGCGATTGAGCAGGATCGGCTTGAGCCGCTCGTGATGGTCCTGCTCCTCGGAGGAGATCACGAAATCGACGGCGTGCGAGAACGCGGTGTGCGAGATGTCGTGCAGGAGCCCCGCCACCTGTTCCTTCCAGCCGGCCCCCAGGCGCCGCAGCAGGAGATGAACCCCCAGGCAGTGCTCGTGCCGGGTGACGGTCTTGAACGGGAACGCGATCGCGGAGGGGCCGGCCTGGCGGACCCCCCGGAGCCGTCGGAATGTCGGGGACTCGATCAGGTTCAAGAGATCGGGGTGCGTGATCGAACTCTCGCCGTAGACTCGGTCGTTCCAATGCAGCTCGGTCAAAACCCTCGTCCTCCCAAAACTCGCAACTCGCCATGACCCCTCTTTGATGATCGACCCGTCCGGCCCAATTTTCAAGGCGCCCTCGCCCGGGAAGTCGCGCGATTGGCCGGTTTTCCGCCGAATCCGGGTCGGTTATGATCGGGGCGATCCGGTCGAAATCCTCTTGAATCAACGAATCCGCCAGGGAGCTTTTTCGTGACAAACTCGCTAGCCGTCCGGCGCGCATGGCGCGGCCTTCCTTTCCTGCTGATGGTCATCTCGGGATGCGGTGATACCGCCGCCCCTCCCGCCGGAGGTCCTGCGGGGGGATCGGCCGCCCCGGCCCCGGGGGGCGGGGCCTCGAAATCGGCCTCGGGCCCCCGGCTCCTGTTCATCACCAACAGCAACGCGGATTGGTGGAACGCGGTGGAGAAGGGGATGGAAGACGGGGGCAAGGAGTTCGGCGCCCAGGTGGAAATGCGTCGCAATGAAGGGGATCCGACCGGCTCCTCGAAGATGCCCTCAGCCTCTCCGACGTGAAGGGGGTTGCGGTCTCGGTCCTCGAGGCGCAATCGCCGGGGATCGCCGACAAGATGAAGGCCCTGCAAGCCGCGGGGAAGGTCGTGATTGCGATCGATTCCGACGGCCAGAAGGACGCCCGGCGCGCCTACATCGGCACCAACAATCGGGTTGCCGGCGAGGTAGCCGGTAAAGCCGCCCAGACGATTCGTCCCGAGGGGGGGAAGACGGTCGTCTTCGTGGGGACGGCCGCGGCCGCGAACGCGATCGAGCGTCGAGAGGGCTTCTTCGCCGGGGCCGGGAGCAAGTTCCCCCCGGCCCTCGAAGTGTTCGAAGACGGCGCCGACAAGAGCCGCGCCCGCTCGAATGTCGAGACCGCCGCGTCCGGGAAGTATCCGGATGTCGGCATCTTCCTGGGACTCTGGTCGTATAACGCACACCCGATCGCCGAGGTCGTCGGCAGGTTCCCCGATCTGCGCAAGAAGTGCACGATCGTGACGTTCGACCTCGACGAGTTGGCCGTGGCCGACCTGGAGAAGGGGGCCATCGACGCGACCGTCTGCCAGAATCCCTACGAGATGGGCTATCGCGGGGTCCGGCTGCTGAAGGCGTTCGTCGAAAACGACAAGAAGGTCATCGACGAGATGCTGCCGAACGGCACCGACACCATCGACACCGGCGTCCGCGTGATCCTCCCTTCCAAGGATTCTCCCGTGAAGGGGGATAACGTGATCGACATCAAGGAAATGAAGAC
>CALKTZ010001089.1 GCA_937997355.1 uncultured Planctomycetales bacterium
CCGCCGGTCGCGAACGGCGGCACGCCCAGGCTGATACATCAATACAAAAACAAAACCATCGCAAGGGGTGCCAGCCGGAAACCGGGTCGGGATGCGGCCTGAACTTCGTGCCTATCATCCGTGAGGAATCCATTCATGATTGTCAGCCTTTCCTGGGAAGACGTCGCCCTTCGACTGGCCCTCACGGTGATCGCGGGCTCTCTCATCGGGCTTGACCGTAATGAGGGAGGCCACACGGCCGGTCTCAGGACCACGCTCCTGGTCTGCCTCGCGGCCTCGGTCGCCATGATCCAGACCAACCTCCTCCTGCCGATGACGGGAAAGACGCCCCAGTCGTTCGCCGTGCTGGACCTCATGCGCCTGCCGCTCGGCATCCTCACGGGCATGGGGTTCATCGGCGGCGGGGCGATCCTCCGGAGGGGGGAGATGGTCCACGGCGTGACCACCGCCGCGACGCTCTGGCTGGTGACCGTGATCGGGCTCTGCCTCGGCGGAGGTCAGCTCGGGCTCGGGATGGCCGCGACCGCGATGGCGCTCGTCATCCTCTGGGCGCTGAAACGGCTCGAACCCTGGCTCGGGCAGATGCAGACCGGAAGACTCTCCGTGGTCCTGGACGCGGCCGGTCCGACCGACGACGAATTCCGCCGCCTCCTGGCGGGGTCCGGCCTCAAGATCAGCTCGTGGGAAATCATCGCGAAGCGGCGCGGAGGCGAGGTTCGTCGCATCATCACCTGCGAATTGAAGTGGCACGGATACCCGGAAAAAGACCGTGCACCCGCCATCGTCGAGAAACTCACCGAACAGCCGGGCGTCCAGGACCTACGTTGGCGAGTTTGAATACGATGGATGTTTCCAACGAGGCAACTCTCGGGCTCAATCGAAGGATGAGCCCATAGAGAATTCGGTGATCCACTCAACTCTACGATCGGGGTGGGCAAGACTCCTTCCGCCGTGCCAGGCTACGCCCTTCTTTATTCTCATATCTCTAAAAGAGAAAAATAGAAAAAGTCGCGAGTGAAATCATGGCATGTGCTTGCCATTGGTGCGCGCCCATGCCATGATTTTAATCATTTCGGATTGATGCCTCACCATTTCGTCGAATTCAGCACGAGAGCAATCGGCCAAAAGGGTCGAGGGTTGCAATCGTGCCTCATGGAATGGCCGGATTCATTCACGTCGCGAATTACGCGAAACTCCGGGAGGAAGGGATGAAGAAGAAAAAGAGCCAAGGCCCGCAACCGCCCCGCGCTCATGGTGAAATCGACGGGCTGCCTTCCTCCCTCCCCGGTGGCGCCCTGGTGGCACTCATCGAAAATGGGACCGCCATCGCCGTCGCGCATGGTGAATTGCTCACGATTTATCGTCTTGTGCAGGATGGAGAGCGAGCTTACGCCCGCGAGCAAGGACGCCAACGATTACCCGGGACCGCATCGGCGCTCGCGGAATCGAGCCTCGGGATCGTGGCGGTCGTGGAAGGTTGCGAAGGCAGCCATCTCTGTATCGCGAGCCGCGAGAGGGTGATCTCCATCGCTTCGCTGCCGGGTATCGCCACGGCCCTTGCGGTCGCGGGGTCGCATGCGTATGTCGTCTCTCGAGACGGAGGTTCCCGGCAAGGGCGATTGATCCAGGTTGATCTGCGGCAGAGGGAGGTGGTTTCCGAACGCTCGCTCGAACACGCGGCGATGCAACTGTCGGTCGATCACGCGGGGAGCCGTCTCGTCCTGTCCGATCCCAAATCCTCCAGGGTCACGATTCTCGATCCGTCGGCCGGCCTGCGCCCTATCCGGATTCCGCGTCCGATCCTCAATCTCTCGAATGGGCGCGACGCCGCGACTTCGGGCCGAGAGCGCGAGGCAACTCATCAACATGGCTGTTGCTGCATGGTCTGCACGCCCGATCCCGGAACCGGTGGATCCGGCACGGATACTCCTTCTTCGCCGCAAGATCCGACTCGGCCGACAACGCCCCCGACCAACGGCCAGCAAGGGCCGCAACGGCCGGGCGACGACGGCTCCGGGCACGACGGACAGGTTGGCGTGCCGGCCCCCGGAGGGGGGACGGTGGTTGGGAACGGGACGAGCGTCGATCATCATCCACCCGGGGGATTGGGCGGAGGACCTTGCGGGCGAAATCTGTTCTGGGAGGTCGCGAAGCTCGACCGCTCGATGAGCTATTTCCTCGCATCCGATCGCTCGGGCCAGCATGTCGCGCTGCTGTCGGCGGATATGAATCTGATCGAGGAATGGAAATTCGGCCGTGGCGGCGCGATGGTCCTCGCCTCCGAAACGTCGCCGACCGTGGTCATGCATGTGCGGTCATTGGGGCAGTGGATCAAGCACGATATCCAGACGCTGGTCTCCGCCCGGATCGATCTGGGTCGATATCTCCTCCAGCCCGAGGTCAGCAAGACATTCATCGGCCAGAAATTCTACACGATGTCCTACGGCCAGGCGGGCGCGCCGACCTCGATCAATGCGGTGCTGCTGCCGATCATCGAGGGGGACCAGGTCTATTCGAGTCCGGACCTTTCCGGCTTTGCGGCATTCGTCCATCGCGCCATGGAGCCGGTCGTTCGCGACTACTATCAGGAGAATAGCTTCGGCATCCTCAAGGACGTGAACATCAAGGTATTCGGCACGGACGTGGGGCCGGTGGGAGTCCCGCTCAAGCTGCCTCGGAACAAGTTGTCCGACTATTATTTTCCGGACTATATCCCGGCCGCTGCCGTCGTCACACGGAGCGGGGTGAACCCCGCCGACAAATTGACCTTCGATGGGAGCGAAACGGTCACCCTTAACATCAAGCCACTCTCGGGAGGCGGCGATGCGGCCACGCTGGTCCTGCCGTTCTTCGCGTTCGCCTTTCAAAAACAGATCGACTACTTCCCCTACCAGGTGAAATTCCTCGGCACGGAGAAACTCACCATGGGGGTGACGACGCCGGTCGGGGGGGCGAAGACGCTGGTCCTCAACTTCACCGCAAAAACGATCGACCTGACCGATCCGGGGTCGCTCCCCGCGAAGTTGTCGGAACTCCAAACCTACCTCGATGGCGTGATGCAGGCCGCCGAAGCGGCCGCCGGCATCTCTCCTCGGTTGTTCGCCTCGCCGACGGCCATGCGGATCCCGGAACTCGGCAAGGACTTCGGCCGCCTGCTGGTGAAATTCGTCGCGGCGAATCAGGCTGGTGCTAAGCTCGTCATCCAGAGTGCAACCGGCACGGCACCCGGCGGAGACACCCTGGGAATCAAGTCGGCCATCCTCGGCTCGATCCGATACGATCACCCGAGCGACTTGCAGCAATACCTTGAGATTGTTGCCACGCTCGGGCAGGAGGCGAACCCCAGCTACGGCTATAACAACCGCATCCTCGCCCCGCCATCCTGCACCTTTGACGCCGGCCCGGCGACCCTCACCACCGCCTTCGCGATCTCCGATCGGTTCGGCGGGCCGGGGGCTCGCGTCGCGCTCGTCGACTCGGCCGGCCTGGATGCGCTCATCGATGTCTATTCTCCCCGGGATAATAGCGCGACCACAAAGAACGATCAGCACGCCCCCCAGGACTTCTACGATCTCCTGCGCGATGCCTTCAGCGCGGCCATCGAAAGACTTCGCGGGGCCAATCTGCCGACCGATGCGTTGAATTCCTACGGGACGATCATGCTCATGCCGGTGGAAACGCCGACGGCCAAGTTCGGCGTGCTCCCTTCGGAGAACTGGCAAGTCACACCGCTGAATCGTCCCTTCTACCTCCGCGGTGAAGAGATGGGAGGCACGGTCGTCGATCGCAAGGACGAATCGATTCAGGCGCAGTCGACCTGGGCGCTGGTCTTCATGCGGGCCAAGACGGACGACCTCAACACGTCCGTCATCTGCCATGAACAGGGGCACGCCTTGGGCTTCGGCGACCTCTACAGCCAGGTGGGCTACCGCGACGACCTCGCCTACCTGGAAGATTGGTCGTTGATGGATAACGACGGCCAGATGTCCCACCATTGCGGCTACCACAAACTGCAAGCGAACTGGATCCCCGATGGTTCGGGCACCATCGCCGACTACGGCCGCGTGTATCCATTCGGCTTACCCCTGGCCGACACCAAACGAGTCGAGGAAGTGCTCCTCGTCTCGCTGGAGATCTGGCGCGATAGCCTGGCCGCATCATCGCGAGCCGCCTTCGGGGTTGGCAACGATTTCCCCGTCGTGCAGCTCGTCTACATCGACCTCGGAGGCGACGGCGCCACGTTCGGCCTGATCGAAGCCCGGGAACACGCCAAATTCAGCGCGGGTCATCTCCACTTCAATCAGAACATCCCGGGGGATGGGGGCATCCTGATCACGAATGCGATCTCGTACAAGCTGGACGATCGCTTCGCCGTCAACGGCTTCTATCGGCGCAACTGCCAACTCCTGAATCCGAGCAACATCCTCCGCAATCCGGGCGACGTGTTCGATCTGGCGCTCGCGCCGGAGTTCCCGGTCAAGGGGATGACGGTGGAGGTGGTCGACCGCACGGTCGTCGAGGGGGATACGGAGGTCTATCGGGTCAAGATTTCCCGCGAGAACGCGGAGTTCGTCGATCTCTATTTCGACCCGGGCGATCCCTATTACAAGAGCCCCGATCTCTGGGTCAGCCATGCCGCCGATCTCAGCCCCGATTATCCGATCGGGCAGCCGACCGATCAGGGAGCATCGATCTTCACGCCCGATCAAGGAGTCGAGCCATACTGGATGGTCGCCCGCGTGCGCAATCGAGGCCAGGTCGATGCGCGGGACGTCAAGATGAACTTCTACTACCTGGAGCCGCCGGGAGGCGGTGATGGCCGAAAGCCCCTCAATACAAAAACCCGCGATGGCCTGAAGCTCGTGAAAACCATCACGACCCCTTCCGTGGCGGGGGGGAACGCTCCGATCAAGGTGGGCGCACAGTGGGATATCGCCGCCGGATTCAGCGGGCATACCTGCCTGTTGGTCGAAATCGAGGATCTAAAAGTGCCGCGCGACTCGAAGGGGGCGGCGCTGGGGACATCCGATCAATGGGAAGCCAACAACCATGCACAAAAGAATGTGCAGATCATGCAGGCTCCCAGTCAGAGCCCGTTCGATCCCATCGAATTCGACTTCAGCGTCTACAACGGAGGCCTGGTCCCCGAGACTGCCTACCTAGAACCCCAGGCGCTCCCTTACGGCATGAAGCTGACCGTCACGCCCCCCGTCCGCAAGATCGCGGCGGGCGAAACCGCGATCTATCACTGCAAGCTTGAACTCGATGAGAAGATCATTCGAACCGGGTGCGAAAACGATCAGCGTTTCCGCATTCATGCCTGGCGTCAGGACCCGGAAAGCTCGGTCCGCTGGGGGGGCGTCGAATACGAGGTTCAACCCCGCTTGAAGACCGTCGCCACGCTCAAGGGGACGTGGGACTACGGGAATCAAATCGACCTCAAAGGGTCGGTCGTTCCCAATCCGGGCGGAGGCGGATTGCGGATCCGCCTGGCCTTCGATGGCAAACAATCGTACTGGGTGAGCGCGCCTCTCTCCGCGAGCGGAACCTTCGCCTGGAGCGGCCTCGCACCTTCCGGCAGTTCCGCCCTTAACGCGGTCGCGCTGTTCGACGGGAATCGCAAATATTCGTTGTCGCGATCGGCCCCGTTGGATCTTACCCCGCCAACTCCCATCAAGTGAGCTTGATGGTTGAGGACAGGGGCTCGATCAGGAACGCCCTCGTCCGTTGACCGGCTCGGGCGGGGCTCCGGAGGGGCCATGAGCGATCGGAGCCGGGCGATTCAGGGCGAGGTGGGGCAGGGGGGCGCGAGCCTCGATGCGCCGGGCCTTGGAAAGATCGATCCGCTCGTCGGCCAGATCAACCTCGAACTTACGGTTGCCGGGAAGCTGGAGAGGAATCCGGACGGTGAATGTGCTCCCCTGTCCGAGCCGACTCTCCAGCAGGACGTCTCCTCCCAGGAGCCTCGCCAGTTCTCGAACGATGGACAGGCCGAGCCCGGTCCCTTGATGCTCCCGGGTCAGGACGTCCGAAGTGCCGGGAATCTTGGCCTGGCGGAACTTCTCGAAGACCGCCTCGCGCTCGTCCTCGGCGATGCCGATCCCGGTGTCTTCCACCTCGATCACCGCGAATCGTCCCTCGGCTCGGGCACGCATGGTGACCCGGCCGCCATCCGGAGTGAACTTGATGGCGTTCGAGAGGAGATTGTAGAAGATTTGACGGATCTTGCCCGGATCCTGTCGAAGCAACGGAATCGCCTCGTCGATTCGACATGTCATGGTGATGCACTTGCGATCCGCCATGGGACGGACGAGGTTGGTGAGGGCCTCGCAGATGTCGCGGATCGAGAAGTCCTCGCTTCGAACCTCCATCTTGCCGCTCTCGATCTTGGCGAGGTCGAGGATGTCGTTGATCATCCCCAGCAGCATCTTCCCGGAGGTGAGGATATTGCCGGCATACCGGCGTTGGCGCTCCTGGAGCTGGTCGTTGGTCGCGAGGACTTCCGAGAAACCGATGATCGAGTTGAGCGGGGTTCGCAGCTCGTGGCTCATCGTGGCGAGGAAATCGCTCTTGAGCCGGTTCATCTCGTAGAGCGCCAGGTTGGCCTGGGCCAGTTCATCGACCTTCCGGTCGAGGTCGCCGTTGACGTCGCGCAGTTCCTGCTGCATGGCGACGAGGTTATGAAGCATGCGATTGAACGCATGCGAAAGTTCTTCGAATTCGTCCCCCGTCTGGATCTGACTCCGCACGTTGAGCCGGCCGGCGGCGATGGCGTCGGCCACATTCCGGAGGTGCTTCACGGGCTTGGCGATGACGTATCGGACGATCATCAAGGACGTGAACATCGCCAGGATCGCGGTCACGAGAGCCGCGGTCAGGAGCATCGCGCGGTTGTTCTTGATATCCCGATTGGTCTGGGTCATCGGGAGCGTGACGACCACCGCCCCCGCCAGATCGCCGGGCTTGTTCGGGATCATCTTGCCGTCGCTGCCCAACCGATAGGCGTGGTTGTCGACGCTGTCGGCCCCGATGGCTCCGTCGGTCCCCGCCGTATCCTTGTTATTATGGCAGGGCATGAGGCAGGCGGGTTTGAATAGAACCGCTTCGATATATTTGAACGACTGGCCGTCCGAACTGAAATGCTTATCCCACATCTGGGAGCCGTCGGCGAACGTGAGCAGGTCGGCCCGGGGCTTGCCCGCCTTGACGAACGCGGACTCGTCGGCGGCCGACTTCAAGAATCGAGCGAGCGCCCCCTTTTCGAACACATCGACCGGCTGCTTGTCTTTATTCTGGATGTCGTAGGGGTTCAGGAATCGCGGCTTGTGGACATCGCTCGACACCAGGTCGCTGACGGGGTTGAGGTTGTCCCAGAGGATGTCGATGGTCGACCCGAACTTGTCGTCCCCGAGGATCTTGTAGTGAATATTCATCAGGGCGGGGCGGACCTGGCCGCGCGCCGTCATGACGGTCTGCTTCAGGACCAGGCTC
>CALKTZ010001090.1 GCA_937997355.1 uncultured Planctomycetales bacterium
TGGGGTGGATGAATGACACCCTCCGCTACATGGCCCACGACCCGATCCATCGCAAGTATGAGCACGGGGCCCTTACGTTCAGCATGATCTACGCCTTCACCGAGAACTTCATGCTCCCCCTCTCTCACGACGAGGTGGTGCATGGCAAAGGGTCGCTGCTCGACAAGATGCCCGGCGATCTCTGGCAGAAATTCGCCAACCTACGCCTGCTCTATGGCTACATGTACGGCCATCCGGGTAAGAAACTCCTTTTCATGGGTGACGAATTCGCGCAGTGGCGTGAGTGGAACCACGACCAAAGCCTGGACTGGCATCTCCTCCAGTGGCGAGATCACCAGGGCATCCTCGCCCTGACCCGGGACCTCAACACGCTCTACCGACAGCAGCCGTCGCTCCACGAAATCGACTTCGAGTGGCAAGGATTCGAGTGGCTGGAAATCCATGACTGGGAGAACAGCGTGATCGCCTTCCAGCGTCGGGCCAAACGCCCCGAGGACGCCGTGGTGGTGATCTGCAACTTCACCCCCGTCCCTCGCGAAAACCACCGAATCAGCGTCCCGTCGGGGGGATACTATCGGGAGATCCTCAACACCGACGCCGCGCACTACGGGGGGTCGAACTTCGGGAACGAGGGAGGGGTCTGGGCAACACCGTCGCATCATGGCGGCCATCCGTTCCAGCTCCACCTCAAGATCCCGCCCCTGGGCGTCCTGTTCCTGAAGGCCCCGGAATCCTCCTGAGATCGCCCCGATCGGCGCGCCAGGAGGCGAAAACAAGGATTCGCCTCGTCGCGTCAGTCCTCGGGGAACCGTTCGAGGGGGCCGACCCGGCCGCCGAGCCTGGAGGATTGTTTCGACGACGAGGCGTTCTGACGTCCACCGGGACCGCCCGCATTCGGGGCCGTCTCGTTCCCTCGAGTTGGCTGCGGGATCAATTCGTCAATATCGACGTTCCAGGTGACGTGGCCGATCGCGACGACGGCCGTCTTCTTCCGGACGTCGAGCTTGACCACCCGCCCCGGACGATCGTAACCCAGCCGAGGGACGATCACGCGGTCGCCGGCCTTCAATTGAGCCCGTGCTTCCACCAACTCCACTTCGCGGTCCGCCTCCCGCTGGAGTTCCGCGAGTCGCTGGGCGAGGACCTCTCGGGTTCGTTCGGCCTCGCTCTGGGCGGCCAATGCCGCCTGTCGTGAGACCTCGGCATCCTTGCGAAGCTGCTGCAAGACGTCCCATTCCGGGAGGGTCGTCCCGGTTCGCTCCGAAAGGTAGTGCTCGGCTCGGGCGACGACATGCTCGGGTAGGTCGAGCCTGCGGGCGATCTTCAGCGCATTGGACTGGCCGACGTCTCCGATCCTGACGTGATACAGGGGGCGCAAACTTTCGATGTCGAACTCCACGGCCGCGTTCTCGGCCCAGGAGTTGGAGAGGGCGTAGGTTTTCAGATCTCCGATATGGGTCGTCACGATGGCCCGACAGCCGATCTCCCCCAATTCGTCGAGGATCGAACGTCCCAGGACGGCCCCCTCCTCGGGGTCGGTCCCCGCGCCAAGCTCGTCGAGAATCACCAGGGATTGGCTGGTCGCCCGCCCCAGAATTGCGGAGATTCTTCGGACGTGTGACGAGAAGGTGGAGAGGGATTGTTCCAGGCTCTGTTCGTCCCCGATATCGGCCAGGATGTCGTCGAAGATCGGGATCTGCGCCCCCTGCCCCGCGGGGATGTGGAGCCCCGACTGGGCCATGACCGCGAGCAACGCCACGGTCTTGAGGGCGACGGTTTTCCCGCCCGTATTGGGGCCGGTGATCACCAGCATGCGGAACCGGATGCCGAGATTAACATCGATCGGCACCACCGTTCTCGGTTCGGCGGCTCTGGCCGCCGGGGGGGAGGCCGACGTGGCCGTCGCGTCATCGGACGTTTCGTCCCCTGGCGTGCTCCCATCCTCAGCGGCCCCGGGTTTTCGGCGGGTCGCGTCGGTCCGAGGCAGCGTGGGATCATCCCGGAAGAGGGCTTCCAGGAGCGGATGGCGAGCCGATCGCAGGACGAGCTTCCCTTCCTGGTTGAGATCCGGAGGATTCATCCGATAGTCGAGGCTATACCGCGCCCTGGCGAAGATCAGGTCGAGTTCCTCCAACGACACGAGCGTTCCCAGCAGCGAATCCGCCACCTGACCGACCTGGGCGCTCAGCCATCGCAGGATTCGGCGGATCTCCTTGGCTTCGCGGGCCTTCAAGAAGGAAAGCTGCGCCGATTGCTCGGCGATCGCGGTCGGCTCGATATAGACCGTCTCATTCGTGGCGCTGGTCCGGTGGACCGACCCTTGCATCTCCCCCCGGTGGTCCTTGGCGACGGGGAGGACGTAATGGTGGCCGACCATCGTGAAGTTCGGATAGCGCAGGATACGCTTCACTTCCGGGGAGCGGAGCATCCTTCGCAGGATTTCCTGGATCCGCTCCTCGGCCTGGCCGATTTCGCGTCTCAGTGCCGACAGGCGACGGCTGGCGGTGTCGAGGACCACGCCTCGGCTATCGAGGCAGCCTTCGATCGCCGTGGCGACCCCGGAGAACTCGCCGAAGCCGATGCGCAGGCCCGCCAATCGCGGAAATTGGTCACCGATTCGGACCAGCCAGTGATCGAGATTGCCGATGGCCCTCAGCGTTTCAACCACTGCGGCCAGTTCC
This sequence comes from uncultured Planctomycetales bacterium, assembly GCA_937997355.1. Lineage (GTDB taxonomy): Bacteria > Planctomycetota > Planctomycetia > Isosphaerales > Isosphaeraceae > CALKTZ01. The sequence continues at coordinate 2,682 of CALKTZ010001090.1, forward strand.
TCGGCTTCGAGCATCGCCCCGATCTGGGCGCGTCGAACATCAGCGCGAATGTCGTGCAGGCCGCCGAACGGGGGATGAAGGCCGGCGGACAACGCCTCGGCCATCTCGGTGGTGAGGGAGATTCGACCATGGATCTCGCCGGGATCGAGGCTCGGTTCCAGCTTCAGGGCCGCCTGCTTGCCCAGCGAGCAGGCAGCCCGAGCCGAGACCATGGCCCGGACCTTGTCGAAATCGAGAAGCTCAAGCGTATGTGCGTCCATGACCCCTCGCCACGATCGATATCATGCCGGCCTCAACCTGACCCTAATCCCCGCAAGACACATGCCCCGAGGGATCGGTTCGCGGGAAGGCTTCGATTATCGCTCAAGCCGAGGGCCTCGGCTACGCGAGATGCAGGAATGGCACAGGTCGGTTCGAGCGAGGAGGGGAACAGATCGACCAATCCCCTGCCGTGAGGTCGTTGTGAGCCTTACAAAAGGTTAGAGATCCCCGGAGAGCGGCGCCCCACGAGCGGCGATCGATCGGGCGAAATTCGAACTCAAGGGCGGGTCGATTTGATGACGCCGGGATCGGTGGTCTTCGAGGGTTGTCCGCCCTGGCCGGGGGCGACACTCTTCGGCGCGGCCACTTCGTTCGTCACCGGAGGGGCCGCCGCCTGTGCCATGAGCGGCTCGAAGTGCTTGCGCCAGGGATCGATTTCAATCCCGAGATCCTTGCCCGAGATCTTCCTGAGCGCGGTCAGCGAGGCCATGCGGATCGCGGGATCGTCATGTTCCATGCCGTCGATCAAGATCTGGATCACGCGAGGGTCGTTCGCCTTCATCTCTCCGAGCCCCTCGATGGCCGCCATGCGGCAATCTTCGAGGTTGTCGATCGTCATGACGCGCGCCAGGAGGCTCGCGTCGTCGGCCTGGCCGATCTTTCCCAGGGCCCGGCAGGCCTCGGCGCGGAGAATCCCCTCGGGATGACCGATCGTCTTGATCAGGATGCCGCGGGCCTTGGGGTCGCGAATCTCGCCGAGGGTCCGGCAGATGACGGCGCGAATGGCCAGCGGTTCCTTGCTCTCTTCCAGCTTCGCGATCAGCAGGTCAACTGCCTGCATTTTCTGTTCGGGGGTTTCGAACACATTGCGCTTTCCGAGGGCGGCATAGGCGTGATACCGCTTGTTGGGATCCGGATCGCTCTGGATGTGCGACATGAAGCTCTTGGCGGTCGTCCCCACGAAATTCGAGCAGCCCGCCGAGATAGCAAGGAGCAAGAACCATGCCCGCCGAGCGCGGCGAATTCCGGAGACAGCGGACGTTGCGGAAAGGTCTTCCATGACCGTCTGACCCGATCCTGTCAAAGAGTTTGGAGAACCATTCGACAACCGAAGACGAGACGAACAAACGCGAGTAGCGGCTGCCCGCCCGAGAAATTCGGCGGCAATCTAACGGAATCGTCCACACTCGTGAAGAGCGACTGAGACATGAGCGAGAGAATTCTTCGGGGCGACACGAAACCGCAAGAGCCCCGATCCGTCGGACGGGGCGTCTGTCCGGCTTCTCGACGGGGCGACCGGCAACCTTTCGAGCTCGAAAGAGCGGGCCAACCGCTCATCCTCCGGGCGGAGGAATCGACGGCGGGTCCTCCGACTTGCCGAACCCGCGACCAGTCAGCTCGCCGGGGCGGCCTTCTTGGGCGCCGCCTTCTTCGGGGCGGCCTTCTTGGGCGCCACCTTCTTCGGGGCAGCGGCAGCGGCCTTCTTGGGCGCGGCGGCCTTCTTGGGCGCCACCTTCTTCGGGGCGGCCGCGACAACCTTCTTCGCTGCCGGGGCAGCGGCCTTCTTCGGGGCCGCGGCAGCCGCTTTCTTCGGAGCTGCCTTCTTCACGCTGCTCGCCTTGGGAGACGCACTCTTTTTGACTGCCATCGTTTCGAACCTCTGTTGCAAATCCAATCAACTGGAATCGACTGGCTCACATCGACCAGTCACTGCGCCAATTGATACCAAATCCTCGACCATGTGGAAGACACGGTTCCCTCGAAAATCTCGGATTTTCGGCCGATTCCGCCCCTCCCCGCCATGTTCATTAAATGAAATCAGGATTCATTCATGTGATCGGTTCATTCGGATTATCGTTCATTAGCATTTATAGGATCGAATTGATTGCGATTTCATCCCGTTTTTTTTCGAGTCTGCCGCGTCCTCCTCTCCTCGCCCACGCGATCGGATTTCGCGAATGTCTCCGGCCGATCATGGGAGACGCGCACGACCACGGCCCTCGAAGATTTTTTTCGAATTCGCCGATTTTTTTCGCGATTTCCGCGCGAAGAGGCGCGCGAAAGCCGCGGACGATTTCCGGCGATCGGGGCGAGGCTGGGCCGACGACCATCGCGAACGCGAACAGCGAAGTGTTCGCCGCGCGCGTTCGTCGCTCAGGGATTGGCCGTCGCGGGCGGGGTGGCTCGAGAGTTCATCCCCGGCTTGATCGCGACATCGACCTGCATGCCGATGTACCTCGACGCCGGCTCGGGCGTCTCCAGCTGGATCGTCACTCGAACGACGCGGAGATCCTGGACCGCCCGGGGATCGACGCTCCTCATCTGATTGAAGCCCACGAGATTGCCGATTCGCGCGATTTTTCCGGCCACGGCTTCGTGATGGATCAGGACGCGTGCCTCATCGTCGGCATGAATCCTCGAGAGGTCGGATTGGTCGATCTCCGCCTGGGCCACGATGGAGGTGAGGTCTCCCATCGTGAGCAATTGGCCGGTGCTGGTCTCGCCGGCATGCGCGCCGATCGCGAGGATCGTGCCGGGCGACGGGGCGAGCACCCGGGTCTGGTCGAGGGCCGCCGTCGCGATGTCGATCTGACGATCGAGCAGGATGTCTTCGGTCCCGCCGTCCTTGAGCTGCTCGTCTTCGAGCTTCCTGAGCGCGGGGAGTTGCTCCGTCTTGGCGGCCAGTTCCTTCATGGCCAGATCGGATTTGATCGCCTGCATCTGGAGCAGATAGAGCGCCGCTTCCAACTCGATTTGATCCTTCGGCGGCAGCTTGGCGACCCCGCCGACCGCGCTCAGGCCCGTATAAAGCCCCTGGGCCGTGACGTTCTTCTTCTTGGTCATCTCGTTCTGACTGTTGAGGGCGGACTTCTGAAGATCCAAAGTCGCGTCCATTTGCGCCCGTTCCAGTTTGACCTTCTCCCTGGCCCGCGCGCGTTGCTCCAGGGCATTCTTCTTCTGGGCGGTGGCCAGGGCCAACTGCTGCTGGGCCTGTTCGTACCCTTCGAGTGTTGCCAGCAAGGTATTTGCCTTGACGACCTCGCCTTCTTGAACGGCGATCTTCAGGATTCGCGCCCCGGGACGAGCGCCGACCTGGACGATCCCCGTCCGAGGCTCCAGCCGGGCCAACGCATGGACCGCCTCGCGTTCAACCGCACTCTGGCTCGGTCCCTGCTGAGCCTGGATGAAGGCAACCGGGACCAGGATCAGGCCGACGAACGCCGATAAGGCGAGCCGACGGCCCCAGAAAACGCGAGTGGGCGCATTGGAATGGAGCGTGTTCATCGTAATCGTTCCGGTCCCAGGATTCTGGTTCGATGAGTTCTCGATGGAGTCGACCATGGCGAACCTTAACCGCTCATCCGGTGATCGGCAAGTTGCGGGCCGTCCCGGCTGGTCCGCGATCGATGGAACTCACAGGGAGACTGTTCGGAACGGGTTCGTGCCTCACTCTTCGGAGGATTCGAAGGCGAGCCTCATCGCAAAGGTGCGGCGGCCGGCCGCGGCCAGCCAGAGCCAGGTGCCAATCCCGGCCATCAGCAGGACCAGGCTGACAATCTGCGAGAAGGTGAGCCCCAGGAGAGAGGAAGGCTGATCCGCGCGCAGCCCCTCGACCCAGAATCGCGTGATCGCATAGCCGACCATGAGAATCGTCATGACCTCACCATCAAATCGCCGGCGTGAATGATAGACGAGCATGATCAAGAGGAGGCCAAGCCCGGCGACGGCCGAGTAGAGTTGGGTCGGCTCGACGGGCAACGAACACGAAGCGCCCGGCGCGACCAGGCCCCGTTGCACATGGTCGTACCAGGGGATCGTGCCCGCGGGGAAGGTCATCGCCCACGGACTTTCCGACGGCTCGCCATAGCAGCAGCCATTCAGGAAACAGCCGAAGCGGCCGATCCCCGCCCCCCACGCCAGAGCCGGGGCGACGGCATCCGCCATCCGGAGAAACGGGAACGGCCTTCTCGACCAGGCGATCATCGTCCCGATCAATCCGCCGAAGATGCAACCGTAGAAGACGATCCCCCCTTGCCAGACCCTGAAGACGTCGAGCAGGCTTTTCATCTCCGACGGATTCTGGATCACGTAAACCGCGCGGGCGCCAACGACCCCACCCACGAAAATCCAGATCGCCAACTCATAAACTGCCTCGGTGTCGATCCCTTCGCGGCGAGCCCGCCAGGCTGTCAGCCAGAGCGCCCCCGAACAGGCAAGCAAGAACATCACGCCAAAGCCGGTGATCCTCATGCCGAGGTACGGGACCTCGAAAAGGATTGGCTGCATCGGGCCGCCTCCTTGCGCACGTCGTCCGTCCGTTCCGGCCGGGAGAATGCCAGGGGATGCGCTTTTGATCAAGAGGAGTTGACTTCGATGCAATTTACGGGGCTCGAACCCCGACCCCTTGCTTTGCGGGAGAAGTCTCAGACCGGACCATCAGGTAGGACCATCGATGGCGTTACCGCCGTGATCCCCGGGTAGTTACGGAAATCTTCATCATTAAAGGTGAGCAGGTGCGTCAGCCCGTGGACCCGCATCGCCGCCACCAGCCGAGCATCGTGGGCATTCTTCCCCAAGACCGGCTTGCCGGAAACTAACCGCTCCCAGGCCCCGTAGATCGCCGCCACGTCGTCGAGCCAGTGGAAGACCCTTTTAAGCTCGCCAAGGTCCGCGAGGGTATCCGCCGCCGATTTACCCAGTCCGTTGGCGGAGGTCGGGCGGGTGCTGATTACCCAGAATTCATAGAGGTTCTGGGGGACGATGTGCAGCTTGTACCCTTGGCGGGTCAGGAACTTGACGGCATCCGACGCGGGACGGTGCATCGCGTGGCCCGGTTCGGCGAGACGCGAGAGGATGTTTGTATCGACGAGGTAGCTCATTCGCCCCGACCGGAATAGAGGCTCTCGCGACTATCATCGATGGTCGTTTCCCGCACGGGATGGCTACGTATCCAGGCATCAAGACGCCGCTCCCATGCTCCATAGGATTCGTCCCGGGGCGGTTTCGGGATCGTGGCCAGGTTATCCCGCAAGGCGGCGACCAACCCCTTCAGCTCGGAGATCACCGAGGGGGGAAGGCCCGTCAGATCCAGGCTCTGGGGATCGGACGCCGTGCCTTTGCTCTCTATCTCGACGCCCATGGAAACACTACCTCTCGGAATCGTGGCCTGTTTTGTCGCAAACCGAACGCGTTATCCAGGCTTTATCTCGCGTGTTGCCGTGTGTTTTTTCGGGATCAAAACCAGGCGTTTCGGAGTCAGTGTTGCCGCGTGCTCGAATCCATCGATCCCTCCGAACCCCAAAGCCCCTCCTCATGCCTCCGATCCCGATCGGCGAGTTTCTCGAGGACGTAAGGCAATTATATCGTATCGCAAGACCAGGCCGGGGACGATCGCCAAGGTGAAGCAGGTCCGCATGTCCGACTTCAGCGGATTTAGAGGCCCGGATTCTTCTCTTCGCCCTGACGAATCCGGGCCAGCAGCTCCTTCAACTCGGCGACCTTCGTCGGATTCTCCCGGTAGAGATTCTTCCGTTGGGAAAGATCGTCGCGAAGGTTGTAGAGCTCTCCGGGCTCGGTGTTGGGCTTGTAGCCGTTGGCCTCATCGAACCACGGGGGGGCCTGTCGGACCGCCCCCGATTTCGCCGCAATGAGGACCCAGTCTCCGTGCCGAATGGCGTAATTGTTGGGATTGGTGTTATGAACCAGCGTCGGGCGGGCACTCCCGGCCTTGCCTCGCAGGAGTTCGAGTTGATTGAGGCTATCCTCGGCCGATCGGGCGGGGATCGCGTAATCGACGATCGCCGCGATGGTCGCGAAGAGATCGATCTGGCTGACGAGCGCGTCCGAAACGCGGCCCGGCTCGATTACCCCCGGCCATCGGACGAGGAACGGCACGCGATGGCCCCCCTCCCAGATGTCGCGCTTGAGGCCGCGGAGCGTTCCCGTGCTCCGATGGTCGAAGTTCTTCGCACGCGGATAGGCGTAGTATTCGGGTCCGTTGTCCGCGCTGAAGATCACCAGGGTGTTGTCGGCGAACCCATGGTCCTTGAGCGCCTGGAGGACGCGCCCCACGGTGTCGTCGGTCTGGGCGACATAGTCGCCGTAGCCATTCGCCTTCGACTTCCCCACGAACTCCTTCGCCGGAACGATCGGGGCATGGGGCGAGGTGAACGGGAAATACAGAAAGAATGGGGCGTCTTTCTTCTGCCGACCGATCCATTCGACGGCCTTGACGGTGAGCTTCGGCATCACGGCCGTGAAATCCCAGTCCTTGACCGATGGCCCCGGCCTCGCTTCCCATGCCCCCTCCGTGGGGGTGCTCACCGTGGCGAGGGGGACCGTCGGCCGGATCAGGACCCGATCATCCTCGAACCAGGTATACGGCGGGAAGTTCGGTACGTCATCTCCATAATAATGGTCGAAGCCGTGCGCGAGCGGGCCTCCGGGGATGGGTTTGTTCCAGTCGAAATCGTCGGGGGCGAACCCCTGCCCCTTGGCCGGCTTGGCGCCAGGGTTTTTGATGGCGTTCCAATCCCAGCCGAGGTGCCACTTGCCGATGCAGGCGGTTCGATAGCCCTTCGACTTGAGCATCGAGGCGAGGGTCGCCCGATCCGAGTCCATCACCGGTTGGTCGAAGCTGTTGACGATGCCGTGGAATTTTCGCCAATGATAACGGCCGTGCAGCAGGGCGTAGCGGCTCGGCGTGCAAATCCCGGATGAACTATGCGCATCGGTGAGCCGAAGCCCTTCCCTGGCGAGTTGATCGAGGTGCGGGGTGGGAATCTTCGATTGTGGGTTCTGAATCCCCAGGTCGCCGTATCCCATGTCATCGGCATAGAGGATGACGATATTCGGGCGACCGGGCGCGACCGCGGCCAGAACGGTCGGGGTTCCGCCTGTCACCAACCACGAAGCGACGAGTAGCCACCGAAAGACATGCATTGAGATTCCTCTTGCGGATCAGCCTCGCGATGACCCCATCCACGTTCCGAAAATTCCTCGACGCAACCGATGGTGTCCCGTTTTCGAGGGGAATGCAAGCCGGTCGGCCTCGCAACTCCTCCATGATCGGGGATTGCTCCGCTATCGGAGGACGCCTCGCGAGATTTCGGGACCTCGGCTGAAACTCCGGAGTTGAGCCGGTTGCGTTGTCGTATGCGGATCCGCATGCATTCATTCGCATCGAAGGCGGCCGGCAGGGGCCTGTTGAGAGCGGCCACCCGCGATTGCCGCGGTCTAGGGGCCAACGTGGCGATTGAATCGGTCCTCGGCGCGCACACCGAGCGCCGGGGAAGCATCGCGGGGCTCCTTTTAGACGCCGACAGCCGCGGCATTCGCCCCGGCAGCGGCATCGGCTTTCGCTCGCAGCGCCAGCGCGATGGGATTCAATCCAATCTTGCCCGAGGTGCCTTCTCGTCGCGGTGCGGATGCCAACAGCGTCGCGAACGCAGCGTGCACGGCCATCACCACGCCCACTTGTGCCACGAAACGCCGCGAGCCCGTCACGTCACCGTCATCCAGGCCCCAGAAGACCTTCAAGCGAGCATTGACCCGCTCGACTGATGTTCGTCCCTTGTACATTCGCTCGAATTTCTTGGTCGCTCTCGGTAGAACCGGGAACCGTCGCGGGTCGATTTCTCGGGGGACGCGTACCGTCATGCCGTATGTTTTGCCCGCATTGCAAACCTTTGACATCGGGCATTCCCAGTCTTCGTGTTTCGCCGGGCAGCGGTACTTCAACGTCCCACGCTCGGGTTCATGACCGATGTAGGCCATCCTGTGTCGTGCAGGTACATCGCTCACTTTATCATAGCAGTAAATCGTTCCCGATTCGTCGTACACGACGTTTGAGCGACCGTCATGTCCGGGCAGCATCCGCTCGGGCTCGGTCTCCCAAAGTGACCGCATCTGGATCAGCGGAGTGATCTTCTTGGCCGAGAGGTGCTCATGGACTTCTTCGCTGTCGGCGGCCTTGTCGTACGCGAGGCTTTTGATCCGATCGGCCGGCAGGTTGGCCTCGGCGTGCTCGAGCACAGCGGGGAGCGTTTCGCCGTCGCCGGCCTTGGTGTCGGTGATCTCATAGGCCGGCGCCACCTCGTGCTTGGTGTCCACAATCAAGTGGAGCTTGAAGCCAAACCACTCGACGATCTTGGTGACCTTGCCTTGGTCGTCCTTGTATTCTTTGCGTCCACCCGTAGCCTGTGGCAAACCGTCTTCGATCTCCTCTTGAGCCCCCTTAGCACCCTTGCGTCGTGCCGACAGGCTTGTGGCATCACCGGCTGTGTTGCAACCGAGATCGTCGACCGCCACGCCCAGCCGTTGGATCAAGACGTCGAAGACTTCCCTGAGCAATGTGCGGTGCGGCTCGAGTCCCAGCACTTCCTCAAACCGCGAAATGTTCCAGGGCTTCGGCACGCCGGTCTCCGACTCGATGCCGATCACTCGCCGCAAGCCCTCATTGCGACGCAGCTCGGCGAGCGTGGCTTCAGTCGTTGTGTGCCG
>CALKTZ010001091.1 GCA_937997355.1 uncultured Planctomycetales bacterium
CTATCCGTGTCTCTGGGCAGGAACGTCCGTGTACCTGGGCAGGGATATCCGTGTACCTGGGCAGGAATGTCCGTGTCTCTGGGCAGGAACGTCCGTGTACCTGGGCAGGAATTTCGCCGTAAGTCCTTATGGACAAAGACTTTTTTTTCGGCTAACTACTAACTAAGATAACTTGCTAAAACTACAACACTACGCGGGCGCGACCGGCCGACCTCCAAAACCCCTTGTTGTTGCTTTTTGGTTAAAGTATGAAGAAACAAATGCTATTCGATGTCACGGATGATACCGAGAGTCCTCCCGCTCCTCTGCCCTCCGGCAAGGACGAGATGAACTTCGCGGAATTTCCGATCGCCCTGCTGACCGACAGGGTGCCCAAGGGGCAGAAGCTCATCAAATTCGAGGATCAGGTCTACGACGAGAAGCGCAAGAAGCTCATCACCCGACGCCGCATCATCGAGGGTTCGGAGGAGTACGGCCTGCCGACCGCCACGGATGACCTGGTCATCCTCGCCCTGATCCAGTTGACGAAGCTCAAGGGCGGCTTCACGAAACGCGAGGTCGAATTCACCCGGCTGGAACTCATCAAGATGCTCGGCTGGGCGGACGAAGGCAGGAGCTTCGACCGCATCAAGCTCTCGCTGCTTCGCATCAAAGGCGTGAATTACGTTTATGATAACGCCTGGTGGGACCCGCGACAGAAGACGTGGACGACGCGGGCCTTCAACATCATCGACAACGTGGAGATCAACGACAGCCGCACCTCGTTCGGCCAGACCGGGCTCTTCACCTCGCGCATCGTCTGGAACGAGGTGGTCTTCGACAGCTTCCAGGCCGGGTTCCTCCGCGACATCGACTTCCAGCTCTGCATGCGGCTTGAGCACCCCACGGCCCTCCGCATCTACCGATTCCTCGGCAAACGCTTCTACGTCAAGGCCGAATGGGTGTTCGACCTCAAGGAGTTCGCCCACGAGCACGTGGGGCTCGGCCGCATCTATGAGGGCGGAACGCAGATCGCCCGAAAGCTCAAGCCGGCCATCGCCGAGCTTGAGGCCGTCGGATTCCTCGAACCGCTCTCCGAGAAGGACCGGTTCATCAAGAAGGGCCGCGTCTGGTCGATCCGCCTCGTCCAGAAGAACCACGCCCCTTCCACCCTTCTTCTGCCCGCGACGGAATCCATCGCGGAGCCGCCCGGCCTGGTCGCGGTCCTGACCTCGCGCGGCATCACCGCCAAGACGGCCGCCGAGCTGATGCGGCATCACTCGGCCGAATCGATCCAGGCCAAGGTCGAAGTCTTCGACTGGCTGAAGGAGAAGAAGGACCGGCGGATCGCCAAGAGCCCGGCCGGTTATCTGGTCAAATCGATCAGGGACGATTATGCGGCGCCGGAGGGATTCACCCCCAGGGCCGAACGCGAGCGGCTGGCCGAACTCGCCCGCCAACAGCGGGCGGCCGAGGTGTCCCAGGCCCGGAAGAAGCAGGAAGAAGCGAAGCGTGAGCGGGAAGAAACCGAACAGATCGCGACCTATCGCAAATCGCTGACACCCGAGCACTTGGCGACGCTGGAGGCCGACGCCCTGGCCCAGGCCAGCGTCGAAGAACGGCAAAGCATCGACGATCAGAGCCTCGCCCGCTTCCGCTCGACCATGCTCCATCGATTGGTCGACGACCACATCCGGCGTCTCTTGCAAACCAGCGGAACCTTGCCCCCGGCAGCCCAATAGCCGCCCTGCCCCGTTGCGGCCCCTCCTGGCGTGTTTCGGCTTGACCGCCGAATTTACTGCCTCGACGCCGTTCAACGCTTCCCAGGGGCATCCAGGGCCGTTTTTGACCCCTTCCCTGAATGACACTTCTGGCACCCCGGCTACGCCGGTCGCGCGCTCACGGAGTCCGCTTCGCTCCCGCCCCTCCGGGGCCGCCTTCGGCGCCCTCCCGCCCGCTGGTGCAGGTCGGCGACGGGCGATTGTCCCGCCGGCATCCTTGCCGGCATGCCAACCGCCGATCCGCCGCCTGATCGCGGGTCGCTTCGCTCCCGCCCGGTCATCGTTCCGGCTCGATTTCCCCCCAATCCTCTGTGGGGGGTGAAACCGGCCGGCTTTGCCGAACGCGGAAGGTCGCTACGCTCCCACTTTCCGCTACGAACCCCCTCCCGTCCCCCGGCGGGGGAGGCGGGGAGTTAAAAGGGAGAGAAGGGTATCGCGGTTTCTACCGGCGCTCCCGCTGGTCGCCGAAAAGCCCCTGCCCCGGCCGCGAACGCCGCGCTTCTTTGCGGGGTCCCGGCCCAGCCGCAAGGCCCAAAAGTAGGAAAGCAGGAATTCAGTCATTCCTGAATTCCTGCCCGGACCGCAGCCTATCCTCGTGCTCGGCTAATAAGCCAGAAAGGCGGAATGCCCGAATTCAGCAATGCCTGAACTGCCGCGCTTGGGCCTGTCGCCAGCCAGCAGTTCGTCCGATTCCAGAAAAACGGAATGCCTGAATTCCCGCTTTCACGCATTCCCGCTATCTGCCGTTCCTCCATTGCCGCCGTCCCCCCCTCCCCTGTCGCTGACAACGAAGCGGCGTAGATGCTGGTTGATTAGCGACTCCACCAGCTCGGAACGGTCCATCCCGAGCATCGCCGCATGGACGGTTAGCCGCTGAGAAGCGTCGGCGGATAGATGGATTGTGGCCTTAACCTTGGAAGCGGCGGGCCGGTTAGCCATCTTAGCGGCAGAACGCTTCCGTACCTTGCCGCTTGACTGTCCCGTGACATCTGCCGCCATGCCATTCCTCCGCTTGCCGGTTCCGCCGCTCAGCCACATAGCCTGCAAATAACTTTCGGCCGCCAGGCTCACGGGCTTGACCCGGGCCTCCACTTCCGCTTTACTGCCGGGTGAATTCTGGAATGGGGGAAAGGTGAAATGCCTGAATTACTCCCTTCTGGAATTCAGTCTAAGCAAACCGTTATACAGGAGGGAGTTGCGCATCGTGAGTATCTTGGCAATCGTGAACCAGAAAGGAGGCGTGGGGAAGACCACCACCACCGCGGCGCTGGGCGTGATCCTGGCCCGGCAGGGCAGGGGGGTGCATCTGGTCGACATGGACCACCAGGCGGACCTGACCAGCGCGTTGGGGCTAAGCGACGACAAGGGCTTGCTCTACGAAGCCCTGACCAAGCGCGGACCGCTTCCCATCGTGCCCGTAGGGGAAAACCTCACCCTCACGCCGTCGTCGGTCGACCTTGCGGGCGGGGAGACGCAGTTCGTGGCGTCCGTCGGCCGCGAGTATCTGCTGAAGACGTGCCTGGCGAAATCGGACCTGCCGAAGGGCGTCACGGTGCTGATCGACTGCCCGCCGTCGCTCGGCGTGCTGACCAGTAATTGCCTGGCGGTTGCCGATGCGCTGATCGTGGTCGTGAAGCCCGGCGGCTTCGAAATGCGGGCCGTGGCCACGCTCGAAGAGCTGGTGAAGACCTACCGCGAGCAGGTGAATCCCAAGCTCACCATCGCCGGCGTCATCATGACCGAGGTGCATCCCAGGCGGGCGATCAACGACGTGGTTGAGGAAGAAATCGGGCAACTCTACCCGCTCCTCGGCAAGATCAGGGCCGAGTCGGAGCTGATGTATTCGACCAGCGAAGGGCGGATTTTGAAGCTGACGCGATCCAAGGCACTCGACGATTACGCGGCGGCGGCGGAGAAGTTGAAGGGGGTGATGAAATGGCGTTGAACCGAGACAAATTCCGCAAGATCGTCGGAGGCATCACGACCGCGACAGAACCGCAGGACGCCCCAGCCGATATGGACGCTAAACCGGAGGCCGAGGAAGTCTCGACGGAATCACCGCAACCGCCGGCAGGGCAGGGCGTGGGATCTGCCGAGCCTGAGGGTCCGGCGAACCAGGAAAGGGCCGAGGAGACCCGCCGATTTGCCAAGCGAGGCCGCCCCAAAGGCCGCAAGGACAATGTGGCGACCGGCAAAGCCCGCAAAGTCAAAGTGTCCCTCTTCCTGGACGAAAAAATTATCAATGACTTATACGACTGGGCACATGCCGACAAGGTCCATCCGGGCGAGATGTTCGAGCGGGCCTTGAAGCCGTTCCACGAGAAGGAAACAAAACGCCGGAATGCCGGAAAGCAGTAGTAACGGAATTCCGGCATTCCTGAATTCAGGTTTTAGGCAGATACGGCCGCAACCCCGCAGAAAGCGGACGTGGATTAATTGGGGAATTCCTCCATTCCAGAATTCAGGCGATGGATTGCGGATGGCCGACAAGAAGCCGGAATGGACAGGAACATGCCCCCGATACCCTTCCTTTTCATCGCCCGTCCTGACCAACCCGTCCCGCCTGCGTTTCCGCGACGACCCTCGCGATCTCCCGGTCGATGATCCGGCACAGGATCGCGAAGAAAAGGTCGGCGTCTTCCTGGCACAACGCGACGGGGCAGGAGCGGAAGAAATGCTCGACGATCGCGTCGTGGCATCCCTCCCCGAGATACCGCAGCCGGATGGGTTTCATCGCCGGTTCCTTTCGATCATGAGATTGAGGCGGTGCTGCTCGCGCACGCACCAGAAGACGAGAATGAGGATGATGCCGAGCATGACGGCCATGGCGCCCTCCTCGGAGCCGGAGCGGATCAGCGCCAGATTGATCGGGTCGGGCACCGTGCCGTCGCGGTAGAGGGTGGTGCCCGGGAGCAGTGCGGCCCGGGGCAGCCCGAAGCGGCCGAACTCCCAGCGCGTGCCGAAATGCGAGAGCCAACGGCCCCCGCACCCGAGGAAGAACAGGATTCCCAGCCATCCCAGGGACTTATCCACGATCGCTGCAAACCTCTTCATGATGATCCTCGCGGGGTATGCGGTCCGAAATCCGGGTTCTATCCGGGGGCGTGGCGAGGCGTCATTCTCAGCCGACATAGGGGGCTTGGCGCGGGCATCGAAATTTAGTATGATAACTTGTACAATTAATGATTTTGTTGGGATCTATGGCGTTTTGGGAATATCGCGAAAGACGGTGGGTTGCGGGGTCCATCCCGCTTCCAAAGCCGGAAAACGACAACTGGCCGGTCAAGGCACCCTGGCAAACACCGCCCGAGGTGCTCCAGATGATCCGACGGTGGAAGGAGGAGATGCGGCAGGAGCTGATCGCCGATTTCGCGTTGCGGTCCTGCCCCGAGCACCGACATCGGTGGGACCTGATGCACGCGATGGAGAAAGCCGCCCTCTGGGTCCATTACCGCGTGCGGAAGGAGTAGGGCTCATGCCGATTTGGTCCTACCAGGGAAGCGTGTGGGTTGTGGGCTCGGACCCGCTCTCCACACCGGATAACGACAACTGGGGCGTGGCGGGCAACGGGCAAACGCCGGCGGAAGCGCGCCAGTTGATCCGACGGTGGAAGGCGCAGGCGAAGCGAGAGCTTGCGGCTGATTTTTCGCTCCGCTCTTGCCCCGAGCACCGAAAGACGTGGGACATCACGCTCGCCATGGAGAAATGCGCTCTCTGGATCTACTACCGGGTGCGGAAGGGATAAGCTCAGCGGCAGCGGCTCGGCCCCAGAATCTTCTCTTTCTCCCGCTGCTCTTCCGGTAGCGATCGGCCCTTTGCCCGCTCGTTCTGATCGTCGGCATTGCCCTCCTGATTCGCCTTCGCACGCCGCTCCAGCTCGCGCTCAGCGAAGGTTTTCTCTTGCGTGAGGACCTCCCCTCGCTCGCGGGCGATGTCGCCGGGCGACGGCTGGGATTGCTCCTGGCCGCGGGGTTGCGCGTCCTGCGTGGTCGTCGTCGCCTGCTCGCGGGCGATCTCGCTCGGCGACGGAGAGGAGGGGCTCTTTGACTGCGCCTGATCTGGGCCGTATACCGACCCCGCCCCGTCCTTCGCTATGGCGCTGGGCGAGGTTGTCGTCGAAGGGGAGGGGGCCTGGCCGCGGGCGGAGGCGATCTCGCCCTGGGTGGGGTTGAGGATCGTGCCCGGCTCTTCGACGTGGATTGAATCGGGAAACGCCTTCAGGGCCATCCCGATCTCGTCGGCGCCCTGCCGCATGGCGGCCGCGATCGTGCCGTCCTTGGTGACGGCGTTCCACGTCGAGGCGAGGCCGGATTTGACGGCGGAGTGGGCCGCCACGATCATGCCGACGACACCTTCGGAGGACTTCTGGGATTCCATCGAACTTCTCCTTGAAACGAAGGCCGATCCGGGAAGGTAGGGGACGAACCCGCCCCAACTCAATTGTCGGAGAAGCCCTCAAGCGAGGGCCTGGCCACGGGTGTGAAAACGGGAGCAAGGGGGGAGGGGCGATACCCCTCGTATGGCCGATAGCCGGTCGCCCTGCGGGCAGGGTAGTGCCGGACCGGCAGGGGTTGCGGCACGGGCAGGTTCGCGGCCACGGAGACCACCCAGCCGCCCGCGAGGAGGCAGGCCACCGCGATGACGCCGGCCGCCCTCCCGAGGCCGCCGGGAGAGCCGGTGCCGCCGTCGCGGAACTCGGGCGCCTCGTAATACTTCATGAGCTTGCCGAGAATCGGCGGAAGGTTGCGGTGGAAGATGATGGTGAGGTCCTCGGGCTGGCGGATGATCTCCTCGGGCTTGAAGAGGCGCCGGGCCATCTCCGAGACGGTGAGCGAGTCGCTCGTCGAATGCTGCCCCGGCGACGGTTGCCCGCCGCCCGAGCTGTCGGAGTAGGAATAGGACGTCCCACGCTGGCGCGACTCGGTGCGGATCGTCGCGTCGCCCATCCGCTTGCTGATCACGTCGGCCGACTCCATCGCGTTGATGCCGAAGAATTGCTGGGTGTCGATGTTGTCGAGGAACACGCCTGCCCGCTCGCCGAAGCACTCAGTCAGTTGTCCGACGGACTGGAAGAAGAACCAGAGCCGGACGCCGTAGCCGCGCATCAGCGTCACCGCGTCTTCGAGCGCCTCGATGTGGCCGAGATGCCCGGCCTCGTCGAGCAGGAACAGGACCGGATTGTGCTCATTGGCGCCGCCCAGCGCGACGGCCCGCAGCAGGCAGCCGATCCACATCCTCTGGAGTGGGGCGAGGGTAACGAGGCGGTCGTGGGGCAGGCAGAGATAGATCGTCATCGGCGCCTGGCGAAGGGCGCGCGGGTCGAAGGAGCTGCGCGCCGTGTTGGCCGCGACGACGGGGCTGTCGAGGAAGGTCGTGTGCCGCTGGACCGAGGTGAGCACGGAGCCCAGCTCCCGATCGACGTACCACGACAGGAGCTGGCCGAACCGGCGGAGCATGCCGCCGCAGGCGTCCGATTCCTGCATGGCCTTGACCGCCTTGGCGTAGCTGTCGCGGCTGCTGACGAGGTCGCGGACGGTCTGCAAGTTGCGGTGCTCGGGCGAGCGTTCGCAGGCGGCCACGAAGGCGATGAATGCGGTCAGGATGAGCTCGGCCGAGTCGTTCCAGTATGGATCGTGCTCCTTGCCGGTACGCACGACCAGCATGTTCGCCAAATCCCTGCACATATCGAGCAGGTGGGGGGAGTCGATTTCGATCAGGTCGAACGGGTTGAAGGTGTCCGAGCCGGGCCCGCCGAGGGCAAATGGGTCGAGGCGGACGACACGGTGCCCGAACTTGCCCCGGCGATGCTCGCCGGTGAGCCCGAACAGCTCGCCCTTGGGGTCGGTGACGACGCAGGAGCCGAGGTAGCTCAAAAGGTTGGTGACGAGGACGCCGACGCCCTTACCCCGCCCCGTGGGCGCGAAGGTGACGAGGTGGACGAAACGCCGCAGCCGGATGATCGCTGAATGGCCCCATTGCCTCCCGAAGAAGGCGGCCAGGAATAGCCGCACGGCGAAGGCGGACTGAGCGCGGGGGGCGGAGAATAGGGTCCGCAGGGCATACCAGCGGGGCGGCGCCGCCGTGTAGCCGGCGCGGCCCAGGATCAGGGCGTCGCCTTCGCCCAAAAGCCCATTCTCGTAGAGGTCGCGGAAGTCGGCGAGGCGGGCCGTCCCGTGGGCATGGCCGCCATTCTGCCGGTCGAAATGGCGTTTCCTGGCCACCAGGCCCGCCAGCACGAGCAGGGCGAAGCCGGGGAATTGGAGGCCGGCGATGACGGCCCCCAGGAGGAAGCAGCCGCACGCGGCCATGAGCGTGACCCGGCAGGTGAAGGCATCGGGCTTGGTGGACATGGCACTCCTGACGGGGCTGGGGCCCGAACAAGGCTCCTTCGGAGGAATTCAAACGAGATACCCGTATTCAGCCCGATATCCGCTGCTGGTGCTCTTTCTGGGCCTTCATCGCCATGACCGCCCCGGCGATCCCGGTGACGATAGCCCCGCCGTCGTCGAGCCAGCCGGCGATCGGGATGAAGTCGGGGACGATGTCGAGCGGCGAGACCACGTAGACGGCCGAGAGGGCGGCGACCGCCCAGCCGACGATGGGCATGAGGATCTCGCGCATCTTCGATTGCGGCATGGCCACCAGGACCATGAATCCGCCGAGCAGGAGCGAGCCGCAGATGATGATCATGCGAATGGTTTCGAGCATCGGACACCTCCGAGGGAAATGGGTTGGGAACGTCAGGGACGGCGATCGGAGAAGGGAAAGGCCGCGCCCTCACGCCCGGAGGGTGCGGGCGAAGCCCACCACGTCCATGCCCTTCTCCAGGGCACGCTTGGCGTGGCGTTGCAACTGTGAGAGGGACTCGATGAGGTCGTCGAGCGACAGGGCGTCCTGGGCCGATACGGTGATGCTGGGGCCGCTCTGGGGCTTCCAGGAAAGCCGAGAAGCCTTGGGGCGGACGTTCTTCTTGCCGATGCGGTCCCGCACGGCCTCGGCGACCTGATCGCGATTGAGCCGCCCGGCGGCCACCGATCCCGCCAGCTCGTGCTGGGCGTGCTCGTCGGGCAGGCGGGAGATCTCGTAGCCCACCGACTCCGGCATCCGGCCGTCGTCGACCATCGCCTGTATGGCTAGCGGCAGGGTGAGCAGGGCCTTGGCCCGGCTGATCGCCGCGCCGCTCAGGCCCAGCTCCTCGGCCAGGGTCTTGGCGTTGCAACCTTTGAGGGCCTCCAGCTTGGCGAGCGACCGCGCCAGCTCCAGGGGCCGCAGGGCATGCCGCACGGCGTTTTCCACCACCTGATCGGAGAGGAGGTCCTCCTCCGAAGGGTTGCCCTCGACCGGGATGCAGGGGACGTGGGTCAGGCCCGCGATCCGGGCGGCCCGCCAGCGGGACTCGCCCGTGATGATGCGCCAGCACTGGCGTTCCTCGTCGCGTAAGACCCGCAGTGGCAGCAGGATGCCCCGCGCGGCGATCGAGGCGGCGAGCCACTCGATTTCCTCGCGGATGAACGTCTTGCGCGGTTGGGACGGGTCGGGCATCAGCTCGTCGATGGCGATGCGTTGCACGGTTTCGGTCATGATCGCTCCTTCGCCGGGCGGGGCGGTCCGCCCGGCTCAGTTGTTCTCCAGATCGCGTTTGGTCAACTTGCTGATATGCTTCGACTCGGATCGGCTGAGTTGCCAAACCGCCTTGTCGAACAGGTCGGTTGCGTACTCTTCGGCGATGCGGTCGGCCGCGGCCTTGTCCTGCTTGGAGAGCCTCGCATACCAGACCAGCGTGCCGGCACCGCCGAAGATGCCCGTCAGACCTAGCAGCGGGAGCAATGGAAACATGTCTCTGGCCTCCTCGGGCGGTGGGCGTGGAGCGAACGGGCCAGCCGCGGGCGGCGGGCGACGACGGCACGGTTTGAACGGTAGGGTGGCCCCGATTCAGCCGGAGGCGAAGGGGCGAAGAATCAGGTCGGCCGGGCCTTGCCGCGAGGGCAAGGCACCGACCGATGGCGGCCCGTCATCGCCAGGGCAGTCATTTGCCCGCATTGACGACGGCGGATGCGATTGTCACAACG